>JBBSFA010000052.1:0-9401 GCA_038239185.1 Elainellales cyanobacterium
GACAGATCCTCAACTGGACGATCGCACCCTGTTTTAACGCTTGACTTGAATCCAGCTTGCTTCTGAGGGAATTCCCCGGCGATCGACCAGCGAGAGCATGTACCATCCGGGCGGCAAGAGATTGGGATTGTTGACAACGGCGGCTTTGAGTTGCCCTGTCCCGCTGAGGGCGAAGGACAGATCAACTAGGCGTTGCTCTGGATCGGTTGAATGAGTGGAAACGCCGGGTTTGATCAAGTTGACCCACTGAATATCAGCCGCATTAGAGGTTTGAATCTCTAGCGTTGCCCCGTAAGTAATCGTGGCAGGAGCCGCTTGAATGGTGGGGCGATCGCCCTTAAACCAATAGGGGGGATAGTAGATTTCCAGCCGATACTCCTCATCGCCCCGTGCTGGATTAGATCCTGCCGTCATCACCCGCCCATCGGGTAGCAGCAAGGCAACCGAATGATAGAGGCGCGGCACTCTTGCCTCTGCCATCACCGTCCAAGTATTGATCTTCGGTTGATAGAGTTCAGCCGTCAGGGTTGCCAGCGCTCTGGATTCATCGGCGCGACTGCCGCCTGTGACTAAGACCGTGCGATCGGGCAAGACGACGGCATTCAGGTGCATCCGAGCCGTATGCAGCGGTGCAGCTTTTTCGTAGAGCGGCTGAGCAGCTTTGAGATCGACGATGTTTACGCCATCGATCGCCTCTAGCACCTGATGATGTCCGCCTCCTGGCGCACCGCCGCCCATCAGCATCACCTTTTGGTCTTGGACTGGCGGCAGCATCACGCTAGCCGACTGGTTGCGATGCGCTTTCTCTTCGTGATCCTCTAGTCCGTTGACTGCGGTGAGGGATTTAGCCTGCAAATCGAGCAAGCAGGGGTTTAAGCCTTCGTTGCCGCCGTATTGTCCTCCGGTGTAGAACAAGCGCCCGTTTTCTAGCAAAAACAGATGCGCGTAGAGCGGAATTCTACCTGTGCCAATGTCGCCAGTTGCATTCCAAGCCGTTGTAGGGGGTAGCTTTGTCCAGCCTGCTCCGTCTGTGTAGATTTCAGGCTCCAAATTCAGCAGCCCATCTTCGCCCAAACCCGATGTAGCCAGAACGCGACCGTCTCCCAATTCCACCAAAGTGGGATACCAACGTCCACCTGCCATGAAGGGAGCCGCCTGCCAGGTTTGGCTGGTGGAATTGAAGATGTAGGTATCTCGTAAGCCGTGGAAAGGATGTCCAAAATCGTAATCCTTGGTGCCGCCAGCCACTAGGAGCCGACCATCGGGCAACCAAGCATGACCCGCGCAGAAGAAATCGGTTGGCGTAAACGGAGTCGTGACTACCCCGGTTTCATAGTTCCAAACGGAGCTGCGGAAGGGAGTGCCCAGGTTGTTTGGGTTGTTGCTTGAGCCAGAAAATAGACAAATCTGGTTAGTGTGCAACAAAGCAGCGTGCATTGCTAGACTGCGGGAATCTTCGGGACACAGCCGCCAAACCCCTTGCGTCATCGCCCGATCGATATCCAGTGTCAAATCCAGAATCCGATAGAAGCCCTGGTTTTGTTCGGGTGGATTGTCGATCGCAAACACAACTAGTTTTGGTTGTCCGCTGCGATCGAGATCGGCTAGGGCAATGCCTGCGCCCTGGTTTTCCCAGAAGCCCCAGTTGGGAATTGCCGTCCAGTTGCTCCAGCCCTGTGTGACTCTGCCCGTCGTCGGATCGAGCTGCCAGCCAATTTGGTAGGAGCCTCCGTTTGCGCCGGGTGGGTTGTCGATCTGGAAGACGATTAGCTCTTGCCGTCCGTCGAAATCGAGATCGGCTAGGGCGATCGACGCACCCTGATTTTCCCAAAAGAACCAGTCGGGTACGGGCATCCAGGGAGTCCAGCCTCCGGTCACCGTCCCGGCTGCATCCAGATTCCAGCCGATGCGATACAAGCCGCGATTGGCTCCCTGGGGATTATCGACCTGGAAGACCAGCAAATCAGGGCGACCGTTGCCGGAGATATCGGCGATCGCGATGCCGCCACCCTGGTTTTCCCAAGATCCCCAGTCGGGTACAGCCATCCAGCCGCCCCAACCGCTGACTTGTCCCTCTGCATCCAAGTCTCGACCCATCCGGTAGTAGCCGCCATTTTCACCGAATGGGCTGTCAATTTGGAACAAAATTAAGTCTGGTCGTCCGCTGTTGTTGAGGTCAGCGATTGCCATATCTGCGCCTTGATTGGCTTCAGAAAACCAGTCTGGGACGGTGATCCAATCGCCCCAGCCGCCTGTGACTGCGCCCGCTGCATCCAGGTTACGACCAATGCGATAGAGTGCCCGATTTTGTCCGGGGGGATTGTCGAGCTGGCAGGTGATTAGATCGAGCTGTCCGCTGTTGTTGAGATCGTAGGTCGCGATCGCAGCGCCTTGGTTTTCCCAGGAACCCCAGTTAGGGGTGGGAATAAATTGAGTATCCATGATGTCAAATTCCTTTGCAAGATGAAGAGATTAGCGATACGTAACCGTGGCTTGAAGGGTTCCGGCAGGTAGGATAATTTCGTTTCCTGCAATCGGCAAAGATGCGCTATTGGCGATCGCGGTTTGGACTGCGCCAAATCGACAGTGATAAATCAAACGCACCGAATCGGGCGGCGCTTGGGTAATCTCAATTTGAACCGTTTTTGTGCTCGAATTGTGAACTAGTTTGTATCCAAATGGAGTTCCGAAAATCGTTGGCGCATCAGATACCCCAACGGTTTCGCCTTCGTTCAGCCAATGGGGTAAGATCCCTGGCGCGAGATAGATTTGGGGCTGACCATCTTCATCCGCTTCAAAAAACAGCATGTCGCGCAGCAGCATAATAAATTCAGCACATGCCCAGCCGTGCGGAATGTCGCCCATGTACCACCAGCGTCCGGGAATCTCCGCGAAATTCTTGGCGATCGGGTAACAGTGCTGTTCGTTCCAAGCTCCCAAAACGACTTGCCACTGGTCGGCACTGCCTTCAGTACGGCTGACTTTGGCGTATCCAGCATTTCCCACGACCCAGTTGAGGCAGTGATCCATGCGATCGACATCGCCAATCAGCAGAAAAGCATGGGCTAATTGCAGCGTTAAGTAAGGACCATAGCAATTCCAGGCAGAATCATGCCGGAAGCCGCCGTCAATGAAATGCGCCCAAATGGTGTCCAGCGTGGCGCGGGCAGCAAAGTCAATATCGGCTCCGAGCTTGGCTCCCATGTAAAGCCGACAGGGATGGAAGTATGCCACCATGCCGATCAAAGTCGAATCGAGCTTGCCTGCATCGGCGGGCCCTGTGGGGATGTAGGTTTCCCAATTCCCTTGACGACGCTGTTCTCCTAACACCCAGCGCATGGAGTCGCTTGTCGCTCGAACTCCGTCATCGTAAATCGACCAAATTTCTCCGGCTGAGGCGGCTCCGATTCGTTCAGCTAGTCGCGCCGCTTCGTAGAGTCCGGCGATCGCCCACATATCATCCCAATAGTGGGGTTTATCTTTATCCCCTAGGTGTTCAGCACTCCATCCACTGTGCAATAACCCGAATGCACTGCGGTTATCCCGAATCCAGCGTGCTCCGTCGATGATGTAGGGGCTAAACATCCCGGCTCCAAACGCTTTCTGCCGACCCAGAATCCGATCGAAGCGGCTGATTGCCCAGAGTGCTTGACCGTTGCTGTCCCACTCGCGATCGTTCTTTTCGTGCTCGTCTCCAAAGAAGCCGTAGAGCGAAACAGATCCAATATGCTCGCGGCTGGTGTTGAAAGCTTTGGGATAATGGCGGCTGAACTGCTGAGTCGGCAGTTCTTGCTCACCGCTTAAGGCACAGGCTATGCCTTCCACCGAAGAATCGCGAATCCAGAACGAATCATAAATCGTTGGACCTGGATGAATCGCGCCATCGTCCGCGAGGATCAGCAAGTTTGCCCGACAGGTGCGAAACAGGTTGAACAAATGAGCGACCGTGGGCGGGAGCTGGGCTTGCAGCCCGGTGTTATCTAGTTTGTTGATCCAGAAATTGCGGTTGTTTTTCTCCAACACGTCTGGAGAAGGCGATCGCAATTCTGCCAAATCATCTGCGCCCCGAAAGTCATCCACAGGCAGCCGCAGATTGACAGTAAAAACTGGATTTGCAGATGACAGTGGGATCTCCCAAGCGAATACGCCTGTACACAGTCCAGCGATTCGATCCGCTGCCATTTCTCGACCATTCAGTTGACCGTTAGCGATCAAGTCTTGATAGGGACTGTTGTTGATGTAGGTATCGGGATCAAATGAATCGGCATCGTTGCCATAGAGTCCAAATGCAGTCGGAGGCGTATCGAATGTGGGACCCCAGATCGAATTCACCTCGAGGCGTTGCTCTGCTGGCAAATATTTCAAGAAGGAGACACGGCGATCGCTTTGATCACCATTCTGGAATCGTCGATCTAATCCCGTCACTCCATTGGCGGAGATTGCAACACAGAGCCACAGGCGGGAAGGCGCAGCGCCAGTTAGACGGGCGCGATATTGTGCCAACACCACGCTGCGTTGCCGATTGCCCACCGTTGTTGCTAGCGCTTTAGCCTCCACAGTAACACCGAGGGGCGATCGCCAAGTGGTATTGACCACAGGCAGATACCCATCTTCCAACTCTTGCTGCAACGGCGACTCAGAACCGCTAGCTTCCGGAAATTGGGGAAACTTGATCTTGCGAGAAGCCGGGTCAAACAAAAAGAAACTCACCGTATACTTATCATTCACTGGCTCAAGTTCGCCCGCCTGACCCACCAAACTCTCTTGGTGGTGGTCTTTTACCCCAATCATGTTCCAGTAGCGGTAGTTGGCGTTAGAGGCAAAAGCAGCCTGTTTGGAGTCAAACAGTCCACCGTCATAAGAATCCGACCAGTGGCGAAAATATTGCTGCACCCACCAGGGCAACGGATAATTGCCGTGCGATCGGGCGCGCCACATGACTTCGTAAAACATCCATTGATAAGTTTGGGGCATGACTTCTCTGGGGATTGAGGGTTTGTCGCTTTAGACTCTATTCCACTTAAAACTTGGATTTCCGCACAGGCTTGGATTTCCGCACAGAAATGTGGGCTAATTCCTGCGCTGAATTGGCTTCCTGTTCAGAACTATAAGAGGTTAGGAAGCGGCTGCTGAGTACCCAACCGGGTACTCTTATCCGTTTCACCGCTGACCCCCTTGCCTAGCGCGATCGCCCAAATCCTTTGCTCCCCGCTAGCTTCACCCGTTCGATCGCAGTTTTGCAATGTCAGGGGATCATGGCTAAGGCAATGAGGCTAAAGCAATGAGTGCAAGCAAACAACTCAACTGAATAGCTAAACTCACCAGCCGCAAGTTGGGATTGAGTCCAGCAATGTGAATCACAGAATGTGCGATTCGGGCGGTGATGTATAAGCCAATCAGCCCATCGATCGCAGCTCCAGAAATATCGCGAACGGTCAGCAGGAACACCACTCCCAAATACAGCGGCAAGTTCTCAACCAAGTTGGCTTGTACACGAAACAGCCGCCAGAGCAGGCTTTCGTCGTTCGGTGTGCCGAAATCTTTGATAGAGCCGCCCATCGCTAAATGGCGAATTCTGACGGTGAGCAGCAGCACCACTACTGCGATCGTCCAGACGATGAAAACGACTAAACCCCAAAGCGCGATCGTCATCTCACTTGCAGATACAGTTTGGACAGATGTAATTTGCATTCTTTTTCCTCCCGTGAGTTTGTTGCTAACAGCTTAGAAAGCCAGCAAGGCAGAACTCTAGAAGAAAGCTGCGAGATTTTGGGAGATTATTGCGATCTGGCTTGCAGGAGTTGTTTGGGAGTCACGCCAGCAATTCGTTTGAAACAGCGGGTCAAGTGGCTTTGATCGCAAAACCCGACATTGACCGCAATTTCTGCAATGCTCAATCCGCTGTGTTGCAGCAGGTGCTTTGCCTGCTTAATCCGTTGCTGCAAGATGTACTGATGGGGCGTAATTCCCATTTTTTGTTTGAACAACCGCAGAAAGTGATAGGGGCTGATCTGGGCGATCGCGGCAATCTCAATCAGCGTTAGATCCTGATGAAGATGGGCATGGACGTACTCCGTGACTCGTTTCAGCGTCGTTTGAGACAAGCCCGCTCCAGAGCTAGGCTTGGGTTGGATTGTGCAGTAGTTTCGCAGCAGATGGATCGCCAACGTCGTTTTGAGGCTATCGATCAGCAAATTGCCGCCGATTTTGCCCGACTCTAATTCATCTCTCACCGCAGAAAAAATGCCCTGGAGCAGTGCATCTTGCTGGCTCATGAATTGCGGCATGAGTTCAATGCGATCGCCATCCACCCAATCTCGACCCACTTGTTTAAGCAGGGCAGGATCAATTGCCAAAATCGCGAACTCGGCACTCATTGTCCAATTGCAGCGTTGAGACACCTCGGCAGGAATAATCGCAATGTCGCCCTGACCTCTTCTTTCGCTGCTCAACTTCCCATCCAGCCAGCGTTCTCCCTGAGACGGGGATTCTCCAGGGGATTCAGCCAGACCTTGAGCAACGACGTGCCACGGACTTTGATGTTCGGGGGTGTCAAATCTAGGCTGACGATGGAGTTCAAAATGGAGGCTGTCCCAACCGGAACTAGTCAGGGCAGCAGGATGAGGCAACAGAATATCGGTTGCCTTGGTTTGACTGAAATCAAGCTGAACTGCTTCTCTATTCATCGATCGCATCTTTCCTAGCGTCGAACAGAGCTGTGATTGCCCAAAGCTCGACAAAATTGCGAAACTATTAAACTACAACCGATCGCGACTTCGACTGAGGCAAATCTATCATGCTGAGTTTTCAAGACTTTTTTACTGCCTGTGCCGGACTTTGGAAAACAGACAGAATCTATCAGTCTATTCTAGAAAACGAAGTGGAGCGATCGTACACTGAATTTCGCGCAGAGAGTCTGACTCCAGCGGTGAAACAGCAAATGCTGGCGGGGGCTGATGCGGGATCGTTTGCTGGCATCCAAATTGACCTCGATCGCGCCCTAGCAGAGGGCGATGCCGCTCCCGGTTTTGCCATTTCGTTTGAGACGCGATCGGAAACAGGCGAAGAAGTTTCGATGAGCCTCAAAGCTTTATTTGTGCCAGATGCTTATTTGGTCAAAGACGCGCCGATCCCGCTCATCGCCCTGCCGATCGCTGCCCAAGTTGCCCCAGATGCAGATGTGATTCAGGGCTACTATCTGCGGGACAAAGGCTATTCCGAAGCTGGCGCGATCGCGGGACGCTTTACCTACCAGCCGATTCGCCAAACCCTGGAAATGACGACCTACTACAATCGATCGGTTGCCGTGGATCAAATGCGCTTTATGACTCCCACGCTGCGGATGCGAACGATCGTCACCTATCAGCGTTCCACAGACGGCACAGCGCCAACCGTGATCGATTTGATGGGCTTTGGCGTGGAGCGCAAGGCATAGAAGTCGCTAAGCATAGCAATCCACCAATAAAAGCAGGAATAGAGGCAGAATTAGACAGGATGTGTTTTTCGTTCTGTCATCGCTATGCTTTCTCGTCGATCGCTCCTGTTTAGCGCTAGCGCCTTTGCCCTGGGTCAACTGTTGACTGGCTGTGGGGGCGCAGGCGAGGCAGCCGTAAAAATTCGGCTGCTCGAAGATTCGGTGCCATCGCCGCTGCTTAAGGTGTTTCAGCGGCAGCTCAAGGGATCTGCGATCGATTTTTCGCAAAGCCCGCAGTTGGCAGATCTGTTTGGGCTGCTGAAAACCTGGAAGCAGCAAAACGGCAAGCCTGCAACCGGGATGTCAATTCCATTTGTGAGCGCTAAACCCACGCCGCAGATGGATTTGGTGACGTTGGGCGACTACTGGCTCACGCCAGCGATTCAGCAGGGATTAATTCAGCCGTTGCCGCTTGCCGAGATTCCTGAGTGGCAGCAGTTGCCGAGTCAATGGCGAAAGTTTGTCCAGCGCGATCGCCAGGGCTTGCTGAGCGAATCGGGTGAACTGTGGGCGGCTCCCTATCGCTGGGGGACGTTGATGATGGTGTATCGGGTTGAAGCGTTTCAAAAGCGGGACTGGAAACCCACCGACTGGAAAGACCTGTGGCGATCGGAACTTAAACAGCAGATCTCGCTGCCCGACAGCGCCAGAGCCGTAATTGGACTGACTTTGAAAAAGCTGGGGCAGTCTGTGAATCTGCCGGAGCTGCCGCCTAATCTGGAAGCCGAGCTGCGATCGCTGCATCAGCAGGTCAAGTTTTACAGCTCGGATGCCTATTTGCAGCCGCTGACCCTGGAAGACACCGAAGTTGCAGTGGGCTGGTCAACTGACATTTTGCCGCTGCTAGAGCGCGATCGCCGTCTTGCCGCAGTCGTGCCGCAGTCGGGAACGCTGCTGACCGCCGATTTGTGGGTGTGTCCTGTCCAGGCTGCTGCAACGGGCGATCGCTTAGCCTTGCTCAAAAAATGGATTGGCTTTTATTGGACAGCTCAGACTGCTGCCCAGTTAACGCTATTAAGTTCTGCTGCGTCGCCGCTGTTTAACGACACGGCTAGTCCTCAACCTGTCCCTGATCTGCTGAAGTCGAAAACGCTGCTGTTGCCTGCTGCCGATATCCAGCAGCGCAGTGAGCTGATGCTGCCGATCGCTGCCCCCACGCTGGAGCAATATCGCCGCCTCTGGATAGCAATCCGGCAGGGCTAGCTCGGTTTCGCCATTTCTGCTTTCAGCCGATTCACTTCTGCATCCAGAACTTCTATCAGCGCGAGTCGTTCTGCTGCCGTCTCGTTCAAGCGCTGAATCAGTTCTAACCGCTCATCGCAAGCGGATTGCAAGATGGCATTTTGGCTAACCAGATGATCGATATCAAAGCAGATGAATTGATCATCATGCTGACTGATTTGCGAAAACATCGATTGCGGCACAAATAGCAAATCCGAGAAGGCGATCGCCCCCGCTTTGGTGTAGTGAGCGTTATAAACTCCGGCTAAAGCATATTCATGAGACTGCATCAAGCTAAAGATATCGTAGTAGGAACATTGCCCTTGGTAGAGATTAATGAAAATAGATTCAACCAAAATCGCTGGGGAATGTTTCTGGATAGTTTCGATCGCCCCTTGCAGAACTTTCAGATCGTTGCCTTGCGTATCAATCTTGATAAAATCGATCGCTTCAAATCCTGAAGTTTTGACGATATTATCAAGCGTTTGAATTGAAACTTGAATCTGGTTGGCTGAGGAACTGGACGGGTTAAGCAGACTATTTGTAGCCGAATCAGCAGCAACGTAAAATTGACTGGTTCCTTCTATATCGCTCAAGGCACAGTTAAAAATTTGAATGGCTTGATTTTGCTTGAATCGGGTTTTCAAAAACTCATAGTTTTCTGGGGTTGGTTCAAACAGAATTGCTTTGGCTTGGGGAAAATGAC
>JBBSFA010000053.1:0-9273 GCA_038239185.1 Elainellales cyanobacterium
GCAAGGTAATAAACATAATGCCTACCCAGATCGCTGCCGTTGCAGCAATTAACACTCTCACTGCATCAACAGGCGGTAAGTTAGTGATAAGGATAATCAGCCTGGTAATTGGAAAAGTCAGGATTGGGAAGAGCGGATGGACTTTGGCACGAGCAAAGCTGCTATCTAAATTCGTTAAATTTCCAAGAACTCGCGCAATATCTGAACCAAACCAGACATCTTCGGTATAGTCCTGTAACAGGACAGGATTGATCATCTGTGAGCCAGCAAATGACATTATAGCTGCTTCAAACAGCAGGAAAATTAAGACTAAAAGATCCAGCCGATATTGATAGAATCGAGAAAAGACAAGGGAGCTGTCAAGTGTGGGGAACTTCATACTTTATGGCTCTTTATACTTTGTGGTTACTTTATGGCTGAGGTTAAACAGTCTAGATGTATTTCAGTTTGGTGGAGTTCTAGTTGGTTAAGTTCTAGATTCCTTAAGCACGTAGATCTCATACCAATTTAATGTGAAGCTGCATAAATCCTTAAGAGCTGGAATCTCCGATTCATAAGCTTTTCAAGCCTTTAGGTTATGTGTAGCTTCATATAAAAATGGTATCAATCAAAATGCAACTCGATCGCAAACCTAAAAAACACCTAGATAAACTCAAATCAGTTGGGAGCTTGAGCGAATATTTTGTCACCTACTTTGAACAATCGGAATGAAATTTGATACGGGGATTGAGGATGAATAAGCTGTCTTTTAGCAGAGAGCTTAAGCTCTCTGCTAAAAACTGGGCAAAGCCAGTTAGAATAAGACCTTCTCTAACTGATGTTTAAGCTGAGACACTAAGCTTTGCTCTTCTTGATAATCCTTCAAGTCATAAAGCGGGCGATTTACCTGACCGATTAAATTAACGAAACAGCGAGGTGTTTCAGTCACCGATCGCACCGTCACGCCATGCAGCGATTCTACCGAGTTAAGGAACAGCACCAACGCATTGCGCTGATACTGGACGGTTTTAACTAGCTCAGTATATTTATCGTCAATATACTGACCCTGAAAACCATAAGGTTTCCCCGTTTTGAACCGATAGATTTCTAAGTTGCCGCCCGTTGACTGATCATCAGGATGACGCAGGTAATAGAGTCCAGCGTAAACCACCTGCGGGCGATCGACATGTGCCTGCTTAATCTTAGGAGAAGGCTGAAGCACAGGTGTATTGACGCAGATCTGGGCATCTAACAAAACATCGACGCTAGAGAAATCATCTGTTTTACGAACGCCGGGTCGCAATGCCTCGATCGCGCCAAACTCCGCTTCAAAGGCAGGATAGAGCTTGAGAATTTCGTCTTTGAACAGGCGGACAATCTGGTTCCAGAAAGCGGGGGAACTCTGAGCCGCAATAAACTCGCGCCAGAGTGGGCTAATTGCTGAATTTTGCACCACACTACAAGTTGGATAACTGAAGCGATCGTTGCTAGCAAAGGGTTGACCTTCAGCCAGAATATCGATCGCCGGGAATTGCTCAATCAGCTGCGTGCAAAGCTCATCTTCTACCACATCTGTAATTACAATATGCGGGAAGGGATCGGTAAACACCTGGCTGGGTTTTACGGTGTCAAGCAGTGTTCTCATAGATAGATTTCTCCGAGTGTTTTGACTTAGAGCGTTTTGACTCATGAACCCGACTCCGTTATCCAGTCGGGATCAGCTTTTTGACAACCTGTTTTAACTGGCGCTTGAGCTGATCAACATAGTATTCTCGCAAGTTGAGCTTGGGAGAAATATCCGCGCCGCTAGAGACAAACGCGGGTTGATCTAGCTCCTGACAGAGCCGCTGGAAGTCCTGTTCAGGCGATTCTAAGCTCAGGAACGGGGTCATGCTGACTAAATTCACCCCTCGATCGCGCAGCACCGGACGCATTTCTGCCAGTCCTTCATAATATTCGCGGTAACGAGTATCAGGGGCAGCGTTGCGCCAGCGCGTATGCTGTTTGTGAGCGTGGTTGTTCCCTAAAAGGGCACAATTGTCACAGCCCACTAGAATAATGTTCTTCGCGCCCATGTTAGCCGCCAAGTTAACGCCTGCCTGCGCGATCGAAGTCCACAGATAGAGCTTGTTTCCAGTAGACTGACGCACCCAATCCAAAATTCGCCCAGCATCCGTAGGTTTATCCGGCGGCTGCGTATTGGGGCGACCATCCATTTCAAAAAAGTGAAAATGCTCTTCTGCGTATTGCACTTGCTCGGGCGTAAGCAAGGCTTTGGTTTTGTTATATTTGGTAATCCAGGTGATTTCTGGATGCGGCTGTTCTCCGGGCAGAAACTCAGGAACGCTCAGATCCGGGTGAATGGTGATGCTATATTGAGTTGGAATTGTCTTCCAGGTCATGTTCAGCCCGATCGTGATTTTTTTGTGCAGCAGAGAAAGTGGAAACGTTCTCAAACTTGCACCTGTTCCAATCACATAAATATCTTCGCCAGAATGAAGATTATAAAGCTCTGACACACATTTAACCATATCTCATTTTGTCCTCCTTAACTCGCTGAAAAATCTAGGGCTGTTGTAGCTGCTGCGCGAGCCTTTCTGCTAGATGCTGCGATCGAGCATCGGTTCCTACTTTATTTAAGTGATAGCGAGTATCAAAGTAGTAGCTATCTGGATAGCCGACATCTTCCGGACGATCGAGAATTGGAAAAGCGAGAGAGCTTTGCATTGCTGTTTCAACCTTTTGAATTTCAGGTTTACTCTTGATCACCAGGCGATCGACTAAGGGCGGATAAGCAAAAAATACCCTAGCACCTTTCGCTTTGGCGATCGCATTGAAATCATTCATGTACTGAATTGCTCGCTGGATGGACTGCGGTTGAAACTCAAAAGTTTTGCCGTCCTCCTTTACCTTATCGGTGAAACTCGCCAATGGGTAATGGGCAACTGCATCCCCAAAGTCATTGAAACTGCTGCGCTGATAGTAAGGTTTTCGATCCATCTTGCCCGTCAACGTTTGCAGCGATCGGCGCAGAATTCCGCCTCCAAAAATCAAACCTTTGTCTAGCAGAGGAGGAACGTAATTCAGCGGCAAATACTGTATATTTTGCCAACGGGGTTCTAGCACATCTGCCACATCCTTCGCATCCGATGGGAAATCAATGAAGTTTTCGTACTCCATCGACATCACGACCACATCGCCCGGTCTGAGGTCATCTTTGACTTCGTTCAGCATATATTGCATTCCCAATCCGGCATGGAGTCCCATATTGATTGGGTGATATTTCCCACCTAGCTGTTGAGCAATGTAGCCAGAATTATTGCCAAAGGCAAAAGCAGAGCCACCGATAAAAATGAGCCTGGGCGACTGCTGTTGCTTTAGAAGCCTGTGCTTGTCGATCGTTTCTGCCATAAATCCATCTTCAACCGCCAGCTTATGGTTGAGGAAATAAGGCGTGAGAATGATCGCCAGCAGCACTCCCTGCACGGCTGTAAACTTCAAAAGCTTGTAGATGAATTTTTGCATTGCTGCCATGACTCAAAATTGGAAGTAAACAAATTGACCCGTACTCCAGGTGCCCCAAACCAAAGTGCCCCAAATGCACAGCGAATAGATGACCCACCGGAGCGGAGCCGCCAACTTACCAATCATCAGCGGATGCAAATGATGACGATGCAGCCACTCAATCAACACAAAGCCAATCATTAAACTCACCACAACGCCGCCACTCAGCGGAAGGATATCAAACACCCTGGAAAATGAGCCATAGGCTGAGGGCTGAAAGCTCTCTGTAGCGATCTTTTTCAGGATCAGGAGGGCGGTGGACAAGCCTTTGGCGCGGAAGAAGACCCAAGCCAAACAGGTGAGTGTGAAGGTGATCAATATTCGCATCAGGACTTTGGGGCTAGGTAATAGCTCTTGACCGCCTGGAATATCGCTCTGCCGCAAGATCGGCTCTTTGCCAATCCATAGCCGCTCTGTCAAAATTACGCCGCCGTGAATCCCCCCCCAGATGACATAATTCCAAGATGCGCCGTGCCACAGTCCGCTAATCAAAAAGGTTGCCATTAAGTTAATACCGGCGCGAAGCGGCGGGACTCGACTGCCACCTAACGGAATATAGACATAATCTTTCAGCCAGGTGGACAAAGAAATGTGCCAACGTCGCCAAAATTCTGACATGGACTGAGAAAAGTAGGGATAGGCAAAGTTCCGCATCAGGTCAAACCCAAACAGCTTAGCAGTACCGATCGCAATATCTGAATAGGCAGAAAAATCACAGTAGATTTGCACCGCAAAAACGACCGTCGCAAAGGCTAGCTGCGGTCCAGTATATTGATCAGGCTGTCCGTAGACGACATCAACCAGCGGCGACAAATTGTCGGCAATCAGCATCTTTTTGAGGAAGCCCCAGAGCATCTGTCGACAGCCATCGACTGCAACTGCGTAGTTAAACTTGCGATCGTGCAAGAACTGCGGCAGCAGATGATTTGCGCGTTCAATCGGACCTGCGACCAACTGCGGGAAAAATGCTAGATAGCTCAGGTAATCTAGAAAGTTTGTAGCAGGTCGAAGCTGACGGCGGTAGACTTCTACGGTGTAACTAATACTTTGAAACGTATAAAAGCTAATACCAACAGGCAAGATGATATTGACCGTGACGAAATCAAGATGCCAGCCGATCGCCCCTAAAGCCTGCTGAAGATTGTCTGTAAAGAATCCCCAGTATTTGAAGAATCCCAGAATTCCTAGGTTGTAGCAAAGCGCAATCGCTAAACAGGCGCGGCGCAGTGCTGGCTGCTCAAATCGATCGATTCCTAGCGCTGCACAATAATCTACGACGCTGGAGGCAAATAAGAAAACGCAGTAAAAGGGGTTCCACCAGCCGTAAAAAATATAGCTAGCAATAAAAAGAAAGATATTCTGAAGCGATCGCTTCCTCAAGCTCCAGTAAACCGTAAATACAACCGCCAGGAAGACGATGAAGGTAAGAGTGGTAAAGGTCATGATAAAGCAAAAGAATGGATCAGGTTACCAAATTCAAATCTGTGAGCGGTTTGATTAAAAGTTACTGAATTTTGCTTTACAACACAGTGAAAAGATTGGTATCCTTGAAATGGTTCCTGAGTATACAAATGCTAGAATGGTATTGTCTGAAAGCATAAACTTAGGTCTAACGTTATCAAGCATGACAATATCAAGCGCAATTGCAGAACTTAGTTAAGATAATCAACTAGCTAAGATAAGCAACTAGCTAAGATAGGCAACGTTGCCTGGTATGGCGGCATTAAAATATCATTCTGATAATTGTGCAATATTTTCACCACTTTACTGGATCGTTAATCTGCTTGTCACACCTTATGGCTAATTTAGTGATCTGCTTGAATAGCTAAGTTGACTGATTCATTCACTAAATTCAGGTTTGCGTCATTACGCACATATCATAAAGAGGCTCATGCTAAGTTTGACTCTAAACTGCTGTAATTTTATTGGGTCTTTACTTGCTGCTCTGCCTCTAAAAACTGTTGATGAAGTATTCAAAATTTTTCTAAAACTGTCCGGATCAGCTTGATGTTTCTAGAAAGAAAATCATCTGAAATTTTTGAAATCAGGTGATCTCTGTATGATTAATGGCTACAGCAAAAGCAAGCAAAAAACCGGATAGATTTTGATTGATGTGAATTAAATCCGGCTGAGTAAGCCCAGTCTAAACCTGTGATACAAACGGTGCGATCGCCTGCACAAATGCTGCCGTCGCCTCATAGGGCAAAACATTACGTCCAGTAATCTGCAAGCCTTGTCCCTGCGGCAAATGGCGCAAATAATCTCCCAATCGCTCACTGGCAGTTTCACCCTTCCCCGATCGACTGATGCTAGAGGCTTCGTTGCCAATCACGACTAATGTCGGCAGGTTGAGTTGGGCGATCGCCGTTTCCCAGTTGCGCCGCCAGAAGCCTGCTAGGAACGAAAAGACCGCGTAGCGGCTCTCGGCAACTTTGGCATCGGTTGCGAGGGTAGATAGCCATTCCTCATCCACAGCGCTAGCTTCGGCAAAGAGCTGGCGGATCGAAAAAGACTCAATGAACTGCCGCCGCTGAGCATACTGATAGAAGGCGCGACCCAGCGGCGAGTCAAACAGCAGATTCCAGATTAGCTTCTGCTGCCAAGCTGGAGTCGGTTTGGTCATCACTGCCCAAGCAGGCGGACCCGCTAGGATTAATCCCTGCACGAGCTGCCGATCACTCTGGCGCTGAATGAGGGCGATCGCCGCTGGAAACAGCGCACCCTGCGCGATTAGAATCACAGGACGCTGAATCACCGTTTGAATCAAATACTCTAGCTGTGCCGCCCAATCTTCTGGCGTGTAGGCAACGTGGGGTTTTGCGCTGTCGCCGCAGCCCAGCAGATCGGGATTGTAAATCTGCTGCGAATGCCCTGCGGCTCGCCAGTCTCGAATAAACCGATCCCAAAAGTGCCGCGAGAGTCCAACGCCGATCGGATGCAAGAGCAAGAGTGGCGGGCGATCGGTCTGAGCCTCTGGATCGTCGTTGCTCCAAACCTCGTAGGCGCAGTCATATCCCTGCCAAGCGTAAAACTGGGTTGGCTCAATTTCAGAAGTCGGTAGCATAGTGGCGATCGGGGAATCCTGCCTCTTTAGATTAGCAGGCAAGCGATCGCTAGCTGCTCTATCGCTGGATCACTGCCCGATCTAAAGCCCAGTCAATCCTTTGAGCGGCGATCGCAGCACGGCTTGACTCAAGCCTTTTGCTTGCACTAAAACGCCAAAATTGCCAACCCCCATCGGATTGATCAACGCATGAAGCGCTTCGCGGCAACGCAAAATTTCCTGAAGGGGCTGATCAGTCTCCGGTTGGGAGAGTGCAGCGATCCGATCGCCTAATCCCAACGCCATCAGAAATAAGCCCTGCGGCGTAAACCCGATTTTCTGCAATCCATAGCGCTCTCCCTGTTTTTCTAGTGCCGTGAAATCAGCATGAGCCGTGATATCTTGCTGTCCGATCGCTACATAAGGATCAGAATGATGAGCGTGCTGGAAGTAGCACTGAAGTGTACCCTGACTGCGGTTCTGGCTGTAATAGCGATCGGCAGCATACCCATAATCGATCGTCAGCAGATAGCCTTGGCGGAGGCGATCGGCAACCGTGGCGATCCACTCCAACGCAGCTAGGTTAACTTCGCTGCGATAGCCATCTGGATAGCCTTGCGGCAGCGGCAACTCGACTAGTCGAAAATAGTCAGCAAAATCAGCGGTTGGAGCGGCGATCGCCGCTTGAAAGTGGCGAGTTGGACTAGCCGATCGAGTCTGTTGGGGAACATCTGGAAAAGTTACGATTCCATCTTCGCTAATTTGGATTAATGAGTCAGCAAGCGCGATCGGCTCTTCTTGCGGCGGATTGAATGGATCAGCGCAAGTGACATAGACTTCTCGAATCTCTCCCGCTTGGATCTCAAACTGGTGGACTGGAAACGCATCAACTAGTTCGTTAGAAAAGCAACAGCCGACGATCGAATTCGGCTCAATTTCTGCCCAGGTTTTCCAACTTATCGGCACTCCCGATTGGATCAATGGCTGGAGTCGCATTTGTTGTTCGGCAATCAGACCCGGCGATTTTTCGATAATGACGTAATCGATCGCCTCGAAGCAGGGGAAATGATGGCGATGCAGATATCGCAAGACATCTTGGACAATCAAACCCTGTCCGGCTCCCATTTCTACCAGCGTGAATTGGGTCGGGCGATCGCACAACTCCCACATTTGCACAAATTGTTCTGCCAGCAGTTCACCAAAGTCTGCGCCAAGATGCGAAGAAGTCAAAAAGTCGCTCTGGATGCCTTTGGGATGCGCCACATAGTAGCCATGCTGCGGATGGTACAGCGCTAGCTCCATAAACTCAGCAAAGGAAATGCGCTGCTGTGGACTTTGAGCAATGCGGTGGGCGATCGCTTGGCAGAGTGCAGGATTGCCGTCAGGAAGCTGGAGGCGGGGAGAGTTCATCACGTTAATCTATTCCAAACTGCCAAACTGCTGGCGATAGCGATCGAGTTCTTGCTGGAGGCGATCGAGTTCTTGCTGGGCTTGCTTTGCCTGTTCTTCTCCAGTCAGGTAGCGGGTTCCTTGGCGATCGAACCAGTACAGGACTTCGCGCTGGATTGTGCCTGAGACATTATTGCCTCTGCCAATGCCTAAGCCAATTTCGGGCATCCAGAAAGGTTCACCGATCTGAAGCTGGTAAGCCCCATCGACCAGCCGATAGATTTCGAGCGGCAAGTGGCGATCGCATTCTCTCTATTCTAAAGCTCAACGCCGTCGCGCTTGCAGCTTGCGATAGACCGCTCGGATATCCACCTTGTGATGGGCTAAAGCGACCAGCGTGTGATAGAACAAGTCAGCAACTTCTCCTGCGATCGCCTCTGGCTCATCATCCTTGCAAGCCATCACCACTTCTGCCGACTCTTCGCCAATTTTTTTGAGAATCTTGTTGTCGCCCCCTGCCAACAGCTTGCAGGTATAAGACTCTGGATTGGGATGATCGCGGCGATCGCAAATCACCTCAAACACCTGCGAGAGCGTATCCGCAGGCGGCGCTTGGATTGAGCCTTCTAACTGATGGAAGCAGCTCCGCTCACCTGTATGACAGGCGATGTCGCCTACCTGTTCGACGGTGACTAGCAGCGCATCGCTATCGCAGTCATAGCGTAGCGATTTGACCTGCTGCAAATGACCCGATGACGCGCCTTTATGCCAAAGCTCTTGGCGCGATCGACTCCAGAACCAAGTTTCTCCGGTTTCCTGGGTTTTCTGAAGCGATTCGCGATTCATCCATGCCAACATCAGCACAGTGCCGTCTAGATAGTCCTGGACGATCGCAGGCACTAGTCCTTGCTCGTTATAGCGAATTTGGTCAACGGGAATAGCAGACATGGGACAAATCCTTTGCAGCGGCAGATTCAGATCTTCTCATGTCTCTCACTCATTCTCGACGCTCTACCTAGACGAAGTTGAGTACCCAATGCTAGTTTGAGTGCAAAAATTTCGCAAGCTTTTTGGAACAAATGTTCTTATCCCACGAGGCGATCGCCCGTCTCTGGGTGAAACCAGTGCGTATGGGTTGGCGGTAGGGCTAGCGTGACTTGATTGTTTTCCCAGGATTGATCGGTTGGCAGCAATGCCCGAATCGTAGGGGTTGATTTAGCTTGCTCGGAGCCTGCGATGCGGACGCTGATCAGATGGCTCATGCCGAGGTTTTCGACCAGGATGACTTTGCCCTGAAC
>JBBSFA010000054.1:0-9184 GCA_038239185.1 Elainellales cyanobacterium
TCACCAACGTCAAAGAAGGCGAAATCATTGAGGGGGCTAGCACAGTCACCCAGCAGTTGTCCCGCAGCATTTTCCGCGAATATGTGGGAACCGCAGATTCAGCCGGACGAAAGCTGCGTGAGGCGATCGTCTCGCTCAAGCTAGAGTCGGTCTACAGCAAAGACTTCCTGATGCTGACCTACCTGAACCGCGTCTACTTGGGCAACGGCAACTATGGCTTTGAGGATGCTGCCCAATTTTATTTCGGCAAATCCGCCAAAGATCTGACGCTATCGGAAGCGGCGACTTTAGTGGGCATTTTGCCCGCACCGAACCGCTTTAACCCCGTGCGAGACTACCAAGCCGCTGTGGAACTGCGCGATCGCGTCCTCACCCGGATGGCATCCCAGGGCTTTGTCAGCGCCGAAGACGCGCAGCGGGCAAGGCGATCGCGGATTGAGATCAATCCAGCCGCTATTAAAGAGCTGGAAAGCACGATCGCGCCTTACTTCTACGGTCAGGTGTTCCAAGATCTAGAAACGCTGCTGGGGTCACAGTTAGCGCAAGAAGGCAACTTTGTGGTGGAAAGCAGCCTCGATCCGCAGATCCAAGCCAAAGCCGAATCGAGCCTGAAAAATGCCGTTGCCACTACAGGCAGCTCGGCAGGGTTCTCTCAAGGGGCGCTGGTGACATTAGACACCAGCACGGGCGAAGTGCTGGCGATGGTCGGCGGCACAGACTTTCAGCAGAGCCAATTTAATCGGGCAACTCAGGCATTGCGGCAGCCTGGATCGACCTTCAAGGTGTTTGCCTATACGGCAGCGATCGAGCAGGGTATTGCTCCGGGCACAGCGTTCTCCTGCCAGCCCTTGACCTGGGAGGGACAGTATTTCGACGGCTGTCATGCGGGCAGTGGCGCATTGGATATGTATACGGGACTGGTGCAATCTGAAAACGTCGTGGCATTACGGATCGGGCAAGAGATAGGACTCGATCGCGTCGTGCAAATGGCAAGACGCATGGGCATCACCGCCAAACTGAATCCCGTCCCCGGTCTGGTATTGGGTCAAAGTGAAGTCACTTTGCTCGAACTGACTGGAGCCTATGCGGTACTGGCAAACCAAGGCGTTCGCAATCAGCCGCATACAATTAATCGCATTCTCGACAGCAGCGACTGTACGAATGCCAATGATCTGAAAACCTGCCGCGTCATTTTTGACTACCAAAAAGATGCCCAAATCAATCAGCCCGCGATCGATCCACAGGTGGCTAACACCATGACAGGTCTGCTGCAAGGGGTCATCCAATCGGGGACGGGTCGGGCGGCGGCTTTGGGCTTAGGCGAAGCAGGCAAAACGGGTACGACTAACGACAATACCGATCTGTGGTTTGTCGGCTACATCCCAGGTCAGGCGATCGCGACTGGAATCTGGTTTGGAAACGATGACAATACTCCCACCAATGGAGCAAGCGCCGATGCTGCCCAACTCTGGGGAGACTATATGCGGCAAGTCATTCGCTAGGGCGATCGCTTTATGTTCGAGGATATAAAGGCGAATCTGAGTGCGCTAGCAATCATTCTTTATTCAAGAAACCTGCGTTTTGAGCTAGCATGAATATTGAGATTCCAGATATCGGTGTTACTGCGCTTTTTCAAGATTGACAGTCAGCTCTCCGATTAATCAATTCTCTGTCCTTATCACATGGAGTAGTTCATGTCAATCTACGTTGGAAACCTGTCCTATCAGGTTACTGAAGAAGAAGTTAACGCTGTCTTCGCCGAATACGGTACGGTCAAGCGAGTTCAGCTCCCGACCGATCGAGAAACCGGTCGCCTACGCGGTTTCGGCTTTGTTGAAATGTCTTCAGAAGCTGAAGAAACAGCAGCAATTGAAGCGCTAGATGGCGCTGAGTGGATGGGTCGCGATCTGAAGGTGAATAAAGCTAAGCCCCGTGAAGAACGACCCGCTTCTGGCGGTGGCTGGGACAACCGCAGACGGAACGATCGCCGTTACTAAGCAATGGGCTAATTACCAAGAACATGCTTTAAAAGGTGAAAAAGCTGATTTTGTTGATGCAGAGCCGACTGGCATCCAGCAGGCAAAGTCAACTTTCAAATAGGTTCTATGACTTGAAGGTTTTTAGCAGCTCAAGGGAACTACCTTGAGCTGCTAAAAGCTTTTTTGCAAGTGCTGCTGATATAGGTTTCAGCTTCAGCCAGCCTCATTAAACGCCTCATCGAAAACTAAGACCCGACTAGGTTAAACCCCTTTTAACGGGCAAGATTATTCAGCATTAGGTTACTCAACACGGCTATTTTGCAGACTGATCGCTTTTGAAAATATGGAGGAGTAATGCATGGCTCAAGTCATTTTGGGTGAGAACGAAGGGATTGAATCGGCTTTGCGTCGCTTCAAGCGGCAGGTTTCCAAAGCCGATATTTTCGCAGATATGAAGAAAAATCGCCACTTTGAAACTCCGCTGCAAAAGGCGAAGCGTAAAGCGCTTGCCAGAAGGAAGAAGCGGCGGTTTCGCTCTAAGCCTTAGGATTTTAAAGCTTAGAATTAAGCTTAAAACTAAGTACAGAAAAAGCGCGGTTGGTTCAACCGCGCTTTTTCTGTTTTGAATTCTTTTAGGGATCGGAGATGAAAGATCAACCATTAGCGATCGCCCAGCTCCGACATGTTGCGAAGGTTCAGCAATGGTTAAGGCTGCTGCACCGACGAAAGCTGAAAGCCAACAGAAGATCATTCACCCCCAATCCAGAAAACTAACGGCTGGAGCTAGCCGCTACCAAGTTATCGACTTCATCTTCTGAGAGGCGCAGGCTGGGGAAGAGAAAATGATTTTCTTCCACATACTGAGCACCAAACAGCCCCTTCTCCGCCCAGAAGTACCGATCCGTAGTATGCTCATTGCGCTTGACCAGCAGCAGCGCTGGCGGTGCAATGCCTTCAGATTGGATAAACTTGCGAGCAGCGGTGACAGGTTTATCTTCCCCGCTCTCAATGCTGTACTGGGGCACTAGTTCTAGGATGCGACGACCTTCTAGCCGACGGCGACTTTTACGCTTACGTCTTCTTGCCAACCTAACCCACCTCCGAGTCTTAACTTACGAGACTTACAATTACCCTAACGAGAAATCACCGTAACGAGTTTACGGAATCACTGCATTCAAACGGGCTGCTGAAACACAACAAATTGCTGCGTCATGAATCGCTACTGAACCGATCGCGGATTGATGCTCCGCAGTTGGGACTGTAAGCCAATCAATAGCGCTAACAATGAGTAACTGTATCCCCAACCAGTTATCGCAGATGAAACATTGTAATCTAGCGTTACACAGTCAAAACGTTACACAATTAGAGCCTTTGCAGACAGAACCTTTTCAGAGCCTTATATAGCTAGAGCTTTAAACGCCCAAGACCATACAAGTTATACTGGCTTCAAAACTTAATTTCAACTTCCTTTAAACTTTCAAAATAAAATCTAAAGACATCCTATATTAGGTAGTAGATGCTACAAAGTCAAGTTCTAGCCAGCACATTCAAAGGTGTTTCCTGTAAATTTTCTTAACGTCGCCTGAGATGAGGTTAGATTTATCTTGACTCATCTATTTTTTGGATTTTTAGGAACCGATCGGACAGTGCCGCTCGGACATTCAAAGCGGCGGGTTTCGCTCCTTTTCGGCATCCCTCTACAGGATAATCGGCAAAATCAAATCAGATCGGCAAAATGAAAGGTGTCATGTTCTTTGTGCTTTTGTTGTTCTCCTCATGTTGATGCCCGCTAGCCAGGAATTCATTACCCTTTGTCAGCGACAGGTTGCTCTGCTGACCCAAGGCTTGGGCGCTGCGTTGAGCATTATTTATCTGACTGAAGAATTAGCGGATATTGCCGATGCCAAACTTGTACCCATTGCAGCGTATCCAGAAGCGGTCGCGAACTGGCACGATGATCAAATCCTGTCGCTGTTGTCTCAGAGTCGGTACATAGATCCGATCGCCGCACCCTTAGAGCCGCGATCGCTGGCTTCTCAGACTCCAAAATTCGCCCTGCAAGCCCGTCAGGACAGTCTAGGGGAGCCTGGAATGGCTGAGCCTCCCCTTGAGCCTGATCCAATCGGGATCGCTGAAAGAGCGCTGATCCAGCAGCAAGTTGTTTTGCCACTGATTCACGAAGGCGTGGTGATGGGTCTACTGGTAACGGCTCGATCGGATCGAGCCTGGAATGATGCCGAACAAGCGCAGATTGAGCAAATTGCGGAAACTTTGGCATTAGCCTGTGTGTTAGATCAGCGATCGCAGTGGATGGCTCAAGAGTTGAGGCAGCAGCGGGTCTTGCGAGAACACCGCCGCGACTTGTTCGATAATCTCCTGCATCAGTTCCGCAATCCCATGACAGCGATGCGAACCTTTGGCAAGCTGCTGGCGAAGCGGATGCGCCCCGAAGATGTCAATCGTACGGCTGCCGAAGGAATTGTGCGGGAAAGCGATCGGCTGCAAGAGCTACTCAAACAGTTTGATGCCGCCGTCGATCTAGACGAAACCGACCTGAGCCGAATGCTGAGCGGTGCAGACGAAACCGACCCACCTGCCACACTCGCAGCCGATCTCCCTGCGGATGCCTCACCGTCACCCGATCGCCCGCCTTTACTCACAGCCAGCCAGCCCCTTGGCGATCGCCCCCTGCGAACTAATTTGCTGCTAGGGGCGAGCTTCCAACTCAAACCGCATCTGGTGACAGAAGTGCTAAATCCGCTGCTGGAGTCTGCGCTGGCGATCGCCCAAGAGCGTCAGCTTACCCTCCACAGCCATATTCCGCCTGAACTGCCGCCTGTGCAAATCGACAGTCGGGCTTTGCGAGAAGTGCTGAGCAACCTGATCGATAATGCCCTGAAGTACACCCTAACGGGTGGACAGGTCGATGTGATTGTGCAACGGCTGGACATTCGCAGACAACAGGCGATCGCCATCGTAGACACAGGGTCAGGCATTCCCCCTAAAGATTTGGCGCATTTGTTTGAGCGGGGCTATCGAGGCGTTCAGGCGCAGACGGAGATTCCGGGAACGGGGTTGGGGCTGGCGATCGCCCAAGATCTAATCCGAAAAATGCAGGGCAGTATTCAGGTTTTCAGCCCAGCGCAATCTAGTGGGTTTAGCGTGGCGGCAACGCCGCCGATTAGTTCTTCGCTACCGGGGACTGCGGTTGTGGTGCTACTGCCTGAAGTGGGCAAGTCTGAAGTGGGCAGGTCTGAAGCGGGCATTCCTATCTCCTGATCGAAACAGTTGACGGATGTCAAATCGATCGCTAAGCTGCACAAGGTTTGAGGGTGAATGAACTTACTCTATTTGTCGAACGTATGCAAAGTTTTATCCGACGCTTAAAAGTGATGGCGATCGCTACAGTAGGCACCGCTTGCGCGAGTTCTGCGATCGCGGTTCCGGCTCCCACGACTGCTCCAGCTCCCACGGCTCCGACAGGTTCTCCGCTTCCGATTCCGACTCCTACCCCAATTCCCGCTGCGACTCCGGCTCCCACTGCGCCTACGCCTCCTACGCCTCCTACGCCTCCTACGCCTCCTACGCCTGCGGCTCCAGCTCCAAACACCGTTCCCGCTGCGCCTGCGGGGTTTGGGCAGCAAGAGGTCGATCAGAACCGCTTTATTGCCATTTCTGCGCCTTTTGCAGGCGGCACATCCCACCAGCTCTTGGTTCTGGAACAGATTACCGATGCGCGCCCCTGCTGGAAGGTTTTGGGCGGTATCCCGACGATCGTTGACCCGGTTCTGCGAAACTTTAACTTCACTGGGATTTGTGGACGCAGCATTGATGCGAATGGCTATTCGATTCGAGCCAACGGGGAAGATTTAGGAGCGCGGTACAGCGTGCGGATTTCCCAGCGCAACGGCGATCTCGTGCTGATGGGTGATCCGATCGGCTGCTTTAATCCCGATCACAGCAAGTGCCCCAATCCTGAATTCGAGATTGGTCATGTGAATGGCATCACGGCAGATTATGCCCAGATCAAGCTGAATCCGGGCTGGCGGTTTACGCGACGGACTTCGGGCGATCGCCCCTTGGGTCATATTTATCTCACCTACGAGGGCGTTTTCCCACCGAGTCCGGTCATCGCTGCGGTGCCTACGCCTGTGCCGCCGCCACCCAAAACCTTCCCCGATGTGGTTGGAGATACTTATGCCTCTGAAATTCAGCAGGCTGTTCAGCTTGGGATTATTTCGGGCTTTGAAGACGGCTCCTTCCGTCCTCAGCTCAGTCTCACCCGCGAACAGTTGGTGACGATGGTGCTGGAGTCTCTGAAGCGGCTACCGGGCGTAACTTTGACAGTGCCTACTACGGCGAGCGCGAAGCCTTATAGTGATGTAGATGCCGCTCGTTGGAGCGCCGCCAAGATTGCGTTTGCCAAGCAAAATAACATCGTCAGCGGTTATGAGGACGGCACGTTCCATCCCACCCAGCCTGTCACCCGCGCTGAGATGATGGCGGTCTTAAGCAAGGCGGCAGTCTATGGGCGATCGCTGCGCCAATTATCACCCCAACTGCCTCCAACCCAGGCGGTCACAGTCTTTAGCGATACGTCGGGTCACTGGGCGGCATCGTTGATCAGCCAAATGTCTACCTATTGCAATGTGGCATCGCCGCTGAACGAGACAGGCACAAACTTCGCGCCCAACAGCGAAACTCTCCGCAACTACGCCGCTGCCGCCACGCTGCGGATGTATAACTGTGTCGCTAAAGCGCAGCAGTAGCCCAAGGGGAAAAGATGAATCGTCAATTGGCTCGCCATCTGTATCGCATTAGGCTGTATCGAGTTGGGCTGTGGGGAAGTGGAGCCTTGTTGGGCTTAGCGATCGGTCTGCCTGATTTTTGGCTGAGCCAATTCATGCCGCCTGCCCGTGCCGAAGCCTGGGTTGCTCAGGAAATTGCCTCACTGCGACATTCGGGCGATCGCTGGATTGAAGTCAACGTCACCACTCAGCGCTTAACTGCTTGGAACGGAAACACGCCTGTATACGCGATCGTGGTGTCCACAGGGACAGAAAAACACCCCACGATCACTGGCACATTTGCCATTCAGCAAAAGCTAGAAACGACGAGAATGCGGGGCGATGATTATGACGTGCCCGACGTACCGTATACCATGTATTACTCTGGGGGCTACGCGATTCACGGAGCCTATTGGAATCACAGCTTTGGCACTCCAGTCAGTCACGGTTGCATAAACGTTGCGGTAAATCATGCCCAGTGGCTCTTTGATTGGGCATCGGTGGGAACGCCCGTGGTGGTGCATTACTAGGGTGATGCATTACAAGGGTGGTGCATTATCACTGCGGCGCAGACTTCATGTTTCTCAGCTAATCTCTTTAAAATTGGCTAGATTTCAATCGTAAAAATAGCACCCTGCGGAAAATTCTCCTCTACAAAAATTTTTCCCTGATGCGCTTCGATCGCCATTTTACAGAAGGCTAAGCCAATTCCTGTCTGGGTTTCACCCCCCATCAGCCGTCCGACCTTGTACTTCTCGAAAATTGCCTGTCGCAGATCGGGTTTCACGCCAATCCCTTGATCAGTGACTCGGATGCGGACTCCAACGGTATCACTAGAAGTAATTTCGGCAATATTCTTAATCAGACTATCTGAAGTAGTATTTGTGATATCACTCACGATATCGTCAAGGTTTGCTAAGCCTGCCGGAAATTCAACCTCTAGCTTAATCTGTCCGCCGCTGGGTGAAAACTTGATCGCATTTGAGAACAAATTATCAAGCACCCGCCGAAACAGGGCGACATCCAACGCAAAAATCCTGGATTGCTCTGGCAGAAAGACTTCGATCGTCAATTGCTTAGAAGCTGCGATTTCCTGAAAATCGGCAACGGCTTGCCGGACTAAATGGCAGATATCCACGGGCGATCGCTCTAGGCGCATCTCACCTGCCTCTAGCCTTGCCAACAGCAGCAAATTATCGACCAAACTCTGCAATCGTTGACCTGCCTGCACAATTTGCTCAACTTTGCGCTGCTGTTTTTCTTGCAGTTCAGTGCGCTTGAGCACCGCGCCAGAGAGCAGAATGCTGGCGATCGGATTTCGCAGATCGTGAACCACCATATCGGTTAAATCTTGCCGGAGCTGCAATAAAGTTTGCAGCGAATCGTGCTGGTGTTTGATTCGCAGCATCGATCGCACTCGTGCCCGTAGTTCTAAAGCGTTTACAGGCTTATCGATAAAATCATCTGCGCCCAGTTGCAAGCAGCGCGACAGAACCACCTTGGAGGTAAGCGCAGTCACCATAATGATCGGAATATGATGCCAGCCAGCAGAGGCTTTAATCCGGCGACACACTTCAATCCCATCTAGCTCCGGCATCATCACATCCAGCAAAATCAGATCGGGCAGCGCAGTTTCCAGCCGCTTGAGGGCGATCGCGCCGCTGGAGGCATAGTGAAACTCATATCCCTCGTTAAACAAAATAGTTTCGATCACATCGAACCCGGCAGGCTCATCATCCACCACTAAAATTGCGCTATGGGTCTCCATGCTAGTTTTCATCTCGGATCTCAACGTAAGTCTGAATCAAGCTGACTAGCTGCTTTAAGCGAATGGGCTTGGCGATGTAGTCATTGGCTCCAACAGACAAACAGCTCGCTTGTTCCGATAGGTTTGCTGCCGCCGTTAGCACGACTAGCGGAATCGATGCCGTATCTGGATGAGCGCGAATTCGTCGAATCACTTCCAGTCCATCTAGTGCGGGCAATTCGCTGGACTTAGGGAGCTGCAAATTCATCAGGATCAACTGAGGACGATGGGCGATCGCCTGTTGAATCACGGCGAGTCCATCCTGCGCCAGAATCACCTCGAAGTTGCTAATTTGCAGGTAATCCGCGATCGTTGCAGCGCTATCTGGATGAGATTCAGCTAACAAAATGCAGCAAGAGCTTTGAGAGATGCCTAAGTTAGGCGACTGGTCTAGCTGCTCTTCAACCTGTATCCACGGCAGGGTGATTGTGAAACAGCTTCCCAGTCCTAGTGAACTCTCCACGCTAACCTGACCGTTGTGCATTTCAGTAATTTGCTTGACTAATGCCAAACCCAGTCCAGTTCCTTCGTAGTGGCGATCGATGCTGCTGTCTATTTGCACAAAAGTCTGGAACAGTTTGTGTAGGTCTTGAGGAGCGATACCAATGCCA
>JBBSFA010000055.1:0-9135 GCA_038239185.1 Elainellales cyanobacterium
CTCAAGTCGCTGTCGGACATCATCGAAGGGAAACAGGGTCGCTTCCGCCAAAACCTATTGGGTAAGCGGGTAGATTACTCTGGACGATCGGTGATCGTAGTCGGTCCTAAGCTGAAAATCCACCAGTGTGGTCTGCCGCGTGAAATGGCGATCGAGCTATTCCAGCCCTTTGTGATCCACCGCCTGATCAAGCAAGGCTTGGTGAACAACATCAAAGCGGCGAAAAAGCTGATTCAGCGCAACGATCCGCAAATCTGGGATGTGCTGGAAGAAGTAATCGACGGACACCCCGTCTTGCTCAACCGAGCACCCACGCTGCACCGTCTGGGTATCCAGGCGTTTGAGCCGATTTTGGTGGAAGGACGCGCCATTCAGATTCACCCGCTGGTCTGTCCTGCCTTTAACGCCGACTTTGACGGCGACCAAATGGCGGTTCACGTCCCGCTGTCGCTAGAATCCCAGGCGGAAGCTCGGCTGCTGATGCTGGCATCGAACAACATTTTGTCTCCGGCAACGGGTAGACCGATCGTTATGCCCAGCCAAGATATGGTCTTGGGCTGCTACTATCTGACGGCGGAAAATCCTGCCGCTACGCTCGGAGCCGGGTGCTACTTCTCTAGCCTGGATGATGTGATCATTGCCTACGACCAAAAGAAAGTAGACATTCATTCTTACATTTGGGTGCGCTTTGACGGCGAAATCGAAAGCGACGAAGATCTAGAGCCACTGAAAGTTGAGCGGAGCGAAGAGGGTTTCGTGACCAAGCACTATGCCTACCGCCGAGTTCGCGAAGATGCCGATGGGAATCGGGTTTCGCAGTATATCAAGACCACTCCTGGGCGCATCATCTACAACAAGACGATTCAAGATGCACTCGTTTAGACCGATCGGACTTGCAGCGCACCGGACTATATCGCACCGTACTTACATCGCATTGAAGGGTAGAGATTAATGACGGAAGAGCAGAAAGCTGAGCAAAAAATGATTTTCCGGAATCGGGTCGTAGACAAGGGGCGGCTCAAGAAGTTAGTTTCTTGGGCCTTCACCAACTACGGGACGGCGAGAACGGCTCAGATGGCAGACGATCTGAAGGACTTGGGCTTCCGATTCGCGACCCGTGCCGGAGTATCAATCAGTGTAGAAGATCTCCAAGTGCCCCCCAGCAAGCGTCGGCTGTTGGAAGCGGCTGAGGAAGAAATTCGGGAAACGGAAGCGCGCTACACTCGCGGCGAAATCACCGAAGTTGAACGATTCCAAAAGGTAATCGACACTTGGAACAGCACCAGCGAAGAGCTGAAAGATGAAGTGGTGCGCCACTTTAGATCCAACGATCCGCTGAACTCTGTCTACATGATGGCGTTCTCTGGAGCGCGGGGCAATATCTCACAGGTACGTCAGCTCGTGGGAATGCGCGGACTGATGGCGAATCCGCAGGGGGAAATTATTGACCTGCCGATCAAAACCAATTTCCGCGAAGGCTTGACGGTGACGGAATATATTATTTCGTCTTACGGCGCGCGCAAAGGACTGGTAGATACCGCCCTGCGAACGGCCGACTCCGGTTACTTAACTCGCCGCCTCGTGGATGTCTCGCAGGACGTAATCATTCGCGAGAACGACTGCAACACCGAGCGAGGCATCCCGGCTCGCAGCATGACCGATGGGGAACGAGTGCTGATCAAGCTAGAAGACCGCCTCTTGGGTCGAGTCGTAGCTCAAGATGTGCTGCATCCTCAAACGGGCGAATTGATTGCGGCACGGAACGAGTCGATTTCAGACGAACTTGCCCGCAAAATTGGCAAAGCCAAAGTCGAAGAAGTCCTGGTTCGATCGCCCCTCACCTGCGGAGCCTCACGATCAGTTTGCCAAACCTGCTACGGCTGGAGTCTGGCTCATGCCTCTACGGTCGATCTAGGCGAAGCAGTCGGGATCATTGCGGCTCAATCGATCGGTGAACCGGGAACCCAGCTCACGATGCGGACGTTCCACACGGGCGGGACGTTCACGGGTGAAGTGGCTCAGCAAATCCGAGCGCCCTTTGAAGGGGTGGTTCGCACCAAGCCTAAACAGTTCCGATCGCGCCAGTACCGGACGAGCCACGGTCAAGACGCGGTGATCGCTGAAGTCAGCGTCGATGTGACGGTGGAAGCAGGCGATCGCAAGGAAACCTCTACGATCCAATCGGGTTCGATCGTCTTTGTCAAAGATGGCACCCAGGTCAAATCGGGACAAATTCTGGTTGAGATGGTGACGGCAGGACGCGGGCGCAAAGTCACAGAGAAAGCAACCAAGGAAGTTGCCTCTGACTTGGCGGGCGAAATTCTGTTCGCGGATGTCGTGCCGGAAGAGAAAAAAGACCGTCAAGGCAACACGACACGGATTGCCCAGCGGGGTGGTTTGATCTGGATTCTTTCCGGCGAAGTCTATAACCTGCCGCCGGGAGCCGAGCCAATTGTTAAGAACGGCGATCGCGTCGATTCCACTAGCATCCTGGCAGAAAGCCGACTGGTGACCGAGAACGGCGGCATCGTCCGCATTCCCCAGGAAACCGAAGGCAAAGGCGGACGGGAAATCGAAATCATCACCGCCTCAGTGCTGCTAGACGAAGCCAAAGTCACGATGGAAAGCCAGCAGGGTCGAGAGCAATATCTGCTCGAAACCCAGCACAACCAGCGCTTTTCGCTGATTGCCACACCCGGAACCAAAGTCACCAGCGGTCAGGTGGTGGCAGAACTGATTGACGATCGCTACCGGACGCAAACGGGCGGCATCATCAAGTTTGCAGGCGTGGAAGTCGCCAAGAAAGGTAAGCCCAAGCAGGGCTATGAGGTCGTCAAAGGCGGCACGCTGCTGTGGGTTCCTGAAGAGGCGCATGAAGTCAACAAAGACATCTCATTGCTAATTGTTGAAGATGGTCAATTCGTTGAAGCAGGCACAGAAGTCGTTAAAGACATTTTCTGCCAAAGCAGCGGCGTGGTTGAAGTGACGCAGAAGAACGATATTCTGCGGGAGATTGTGATTAAGCCGGGTGAACTGCATTTGGCGGACAATCCTGAAGCGGTCATGTCAAAGCATGAGACGATCGCCAATCCAGGGCAGGAAGTCATGCCGGGACTAACGGTAGACGAACTGCGCTACATCGAATATGTGGAATCGCCCGAAGGCCCTGCTCTGCTGCTGCGTCCAGTCACAGAGTTCCAAGTGCCTGACCAACCTTCAGTTCCGAGCCAGACTTCAACGCGCGAAGATGCTGGACGGGCGATTCAACTGCGGGCGATTCAGCGGATTTCCTACAAAGACGGGGAGCGGGTCAAGTCGGTTGAAGGGTTGGAGCTGGTGCGAACTCAGTTGATCCTGGAAGTCGATGAAGAGACTCATCAGCTTGCGGCGGACATTGAGCTAGTGCCTGATGAAACCGATCCAGAGACGATGCGATTGCAGCTCGTCATTCTGGAGTCTTTAGTTGTTCGTCGCGATATGGCGGCGGATCAAACCCAAGGCAGTACCCAAACGCGGCTGCTGGTCAAAGATGGCGACCAGATTGCCCCTGGCGCAGTCGTGGCACGCACGGAGATCCTCTGTAAAGAGGCGGGTCAAGTGCGAGGGATTCGCGAAGGCGGTGAAGCGATTCGGCGGGTGCTGGTGATGCGCGATGCCGATGGCGAAGTCCTGGAAACGAAAGGCAAGCCCCCGAAGGTCAAGGAGGGCGACCTGATTGTTTCAGGCACAGAAATCGCGTCAGGGGTGAGAATCACCGAGTCGGGACAGGTCTTAGAAATAGGTGACACGCAGATCAAGATGCGAACCGCTCGACCCTACCGCGTGTCGGGTGGAGCCGTGCTGCACATCGACAACGGGGATCTGGTACAACGGGGCGATAACCTGGTGCTGCTTGTGTTTGAGCGCGCCAAGACGGGAGACATCATTCAGGGTTTACCCCGGATTGAAGAACTGCTAGAAGCCCGTAAGCCCAAAGAAGCCTGCATTCTGGCAAAACGTCCGGGAAATGCTCAGGTCGTCTACAGCGATGACGATACGGTGGAAATCAAGGTGATCGAAGAAGATGGAGTTACTTCTGAGTATCAGCTCACCCCTGGACAGAACATCTTTGTAATGGATGGACAGGCAGTCGATGTGGGCGAACCGCTGACTGATGGTCCTGCCAACCCCCACGAGATTCTGGAAACCTACTTCGAGTACTACCGCGAGGCGGATGGGATTCAAGGCGCGGCGCTGAAGAGTCTACAGGCGGTGCAAACGTTCCTGGTGAACGAGGTGCAGTCTGTGTATCAGTCTCAGGGCATTGAGATTTCAGACAAGCACATCGAAGTGATCGTCCGTCAGATGACCTCTAAAGGACGGATTGATGACGGGGGCGATACAACCATGCTGCCGGGTGAGCTAGTCGAGCTGCGCCAAATCGACCAGGTGAACGAGGCGATGGCAATTACTGGCGGCGCTCCAGCGGAATATACTCCGGTGCTGCTGGGGATCACCAAGGCTTCGCTGAACACAGACAGCTTCATCTCGGCTGCCAGCTTCCAGGAAACGACTCGCGTCTTGACCGAAGCGGCGATCGAAGGCAAATCCGACTGGCTGCGCGGTCTAAAGGAAAACGTAATCATTGGTCGTCTAATCCCTGCTGGGACTGGATTCAACGCTTACGAAGAACCTAGCCCGATCGAGATTGATCCAATCTACGAAGGCAGTGTCTTCGAGGACGACATGGATCTGACCGATGTTGTCTTAGACGATCGCACGGCTCGCAGCTACGATCGCGATGGCGGCTTTGAGGTCTTCCCGTCGCCTGCAATTGGGGCGCGATCGCCTCAAGACCTGGGTGATTTTGGTGCTGGCTTTGCAGCTAAACCGACCAGCGAGGACGAAGAGGAAGAGGATACCTATTCGGCTGCTATCTTGGACGACGAAGAGGATGAATTCGAGGAAGTTGACGCGCTGGATGCGCCAGAATAGCGCTTAGCTAAAATTCAACTCGCATACAAAAGGACGGTGCAATGCACCGTCCTTTTGCCTTTTTAAGAAGCAGTCGTCGCCAACTGAAGGACTTGATTCAGCTTGCCGCTGCGGTAGCCTTCTAGATCCAACGTGACATAGAGGAAGCCATACGACTGAAAGGCAGTCACCAAAGTCGGTAAGTCAGCCGTGAGTACAAAGTCTTTGATCTGATCTGGCAGCAGCTCAATTTTTGCCGTGTCTCCATCCGATCGCACCCGCAGATTCTCTAGCCCCAGCCTTCGCAGATACCGTTCTGCTCTACCCACCCGCTGAAGCTTGGCGATCGTGATCTCTTCGCCATAAGGAAAGCGAGAGCTGAGGCAGGGCTGAGCAGGTTTATTCCACCAGGGCAAGCCCAACTGTTTCGAGAGCTGCCGCACCTCTAGCTTGCTCACCCCCGCTTCAGCTAAGGGCGATCGTGCTCCCCGCTCTTTCGCCGCCTGAATGCCAGGTCGGTAATCCAGCAGGTCATCCGCATTCACGCCGTCCACGACATAGAGATAGCCGCGATCGAGGGCAAGCGGCTTCAGCGTATCGTGCAGCTCGCTTTTGCAGAAGTAGCAGCGGTTGACTGGATTCGACGTGTAGTTGGGGTTGTCCATTTCATGCGTTTGCACTATCTCATGGGCAATCCCAATCTCTGCCGCTTGAATCTGGGCATCCTCCAAATCTTCTGGCAGCAGCGAGGGCGATTCTGCTGTGATTGCGACTGCGCGATCGCCCAGTACATCATGGGCAATTTTGGCGACGAGGGTGCTATCAATTCCGCCAGAATAGGCGATTAGCGCCCGATCCATTTCAGCAAACAGCGCGCTCAGCTTTTCGAGTTTTTCGTTTAACATGGCAGACCCAGATTACCAACCTTTTCTAGCGTAGCGAATTCCCACAAGACTTCTAGGGCTTTTGCCAGGTTTAGGCTGTGTCTTAGGTTCAGTCTTTAGATCGCTGGCGGAGGTGATGAACCAGCGCCTGCAACCCCAGCCGATAGCTCTCAGCCCCAAAGCCGCTAATTTGCCCGATCGCGATCGGCGCAATATAAGAATGATGCCGAAACGGTTCACGCTGATGAATATTGCTCAGATGTACCTCAACCGTAGGGAGGGCAGCGGCGGCGATCGCATCTCGGATCGCGACGCTGGTATGCGTGTAGGCAGCGGGATTGATCAAGATGCCGTGATGCTGAGCGATCGCGGCATGAATCGCATCGATCAGAGCACCCTCATGATTAGACTGAAAGGGCGAAATCTGCACCTGAAGCAACGCGGCTTCTTGCTCTAGCAGGCGATGGATATCCTCTAGCGTCGTTTGACCGTAGATTCCTGGCTCTCGCTTCCCTAGTAGATTGAGGTTAGGACCCTGGAGAACTAGGATACTCAGTGGTTTCGGATTTGACAATTTTAGGTTGGGCAACTCTACCTTTAAAGACTAGCGGCAAGTCGTGAAGAAACCACGAAGGGCAAGGCAGATTTCCAGCAGGGCGATCACTGCCATTGGAGTAGTCTATAGAGCGGACAGGTTTTGAGCCACTGCAAAATCGGATGACAAAGAGCCAAGCAATCCAAACGCAAAAGCCAGCTAGCTCTAAGCGGGCTAACTGGCTTTTGGAACCACAATTTATTTAATTTGCGAAAGCTGTAAAGCTACGCAGTCTAAAAGCTGCACAGATTATCAGCTAAACAAGGAGTATGAGCCAAATCAAAATAGCTGTAGAAGCTATCGGCTCCGCTGTCCGCCATCCCGAACGGGAATTGGGATTGGCTCCAGCTCCGGCTCTGCCTCTGGACCCAGCAAGGTTTCAACCAACCTGCGCGTCCATTCTTTCAGCTTCTCCAGCACTTTTTCGATGTAATCCATCTCTCGGATAGCTCCTTCCAAACTGACAGCCTAGAACCGCCAAACTAGAAATCTTTAGATCGAGAATCTCGAATCCAGATGTGTAGGTGTTTGACCTTACATATTCATCATAACCAATTAACAGAAATGATCAAGGCTTCAAAGTTGAAGTCAAGCTTATGAAGCCAGCTAAACACCCAAGTCAAATCGGCTGAATCCAGCTCGTAGCACCGATTTTTCGGGCAGAGTTCGCTGGCTGAGAGAGGGCTAGAATCCGCTAGCTGGCGGAAAGAATCTGGCTCAGGCTACTACGCACCGCATGGGCTGACTTGTTCAACGCTTCATGCTCTGCTGGGGTCAGCTCTAGCTCAAGAATTTGTTCAACGCCACCGCAGCCCACCTTTGCGGGTACGCCGATATACAAATCATGCAGCCCATATTCTCCCTGGAGATAGGCTGCGATCGGCAAAATTCGGGGTTGATTCAGCAAAATAGCTTCTACCATCAAATACGCCGAAGAAGCGGGTGCATAGTAGGCTCCGCCCGTTTTAAGCTGTTCGACAATTTCGGCTCCCCCGTTGCGGGTGCGATCGACCAGGCGATCGATCACTTCAGGGGAGAGCAAGTTGGTAATGGGGATGCCGTTGACAGTGGAATAGCGAGGCAACGGCACCATCAGGTCACCGTGGCTACCCAGCACCATTGCCCGCACGTCGGCGGGAGAAATGCCTAGCTCCATTGCAATAAACGTCTGAAAGCGGGCTGAATCGAGGATTCCCGCCATGCCCATGACCCGCTGTGGCGGCAGACCGCTCGCCTGCCAAGCCAGATAGGTCATGCTGTCCAGCGGGTTGGTAATGACGATAATGATCGCTTCTGGCGAATGGGCGATCGCCTCTTTGGCGGCATGAGCCACAATTTCCCCGTTGGTTCGCAGCAAATCATCTCGGCTCATCCCAGGCTTGCGCGGCAGACCTGCCGTAATCACCACAATGTTTGACCCGTGCGTTTCAGCGTAATCGGTTGTGCCAGTGATCCGGCGATTGTGCCGCTCAATGCCGCTGGCTTGGCTCAGATCCAGCGCGATCCCTTGGGGACGACCGGGCAACACATCCAGTAAAACGACATCTGCCAGATTTCTTTCAGCGATGCGCTGCGCTAGCGTGCCGCCTACGTTACCTGCCCCAATGATCGATACGCGAGCAGAACGACAAGAGGGAGAAGAGAAATTTGCCATCTGAAGTTTTATCCCACAAAACAGTTGCAGCATTGAAATAACCCTGCTTTGCCTAGATTGTGAGGCTGATTGCAGAAAATCGCTCGAAAATTAACTAACCTTTTCCAATTGGTCTGCCCTCAGCCAAATATTTGGGGTCGGCACGTAGCCAAACTTGACCAGCGCATAGTCGCCCTGTAGCTCTAGCACTTCGCCTTTCGTCTGAAACAGATAAGGCGGAAAGCGATCGTCACTAGCTTTTGCCTCTAGACTGTTTTCCAGCTTTTCGCGAATGGCGCGAACTACATCTCCTCGTTTGACTGCCATAAATTCTCAAATCGCCTAAGTGTCTGATGCTTGAATGTTTTGATTCTATCGGGAAAACTGCTGATTTGAGGTCAATCGTTGGGAGGCGCTTGGATGCTGTAGGTGCCGTCTGCGTTTTTGACGACCTTGCCGCCGAGAATTTCGATCCGGTCAACGGCAGTTTTTTGGGTGCGATCGTCTGGGGCTGAGCCTAGTACCATTGTCCAAGCCGAAATTTGGGCAGTTTTGCTGTTTGGGTTGCGATCGAGAAAATCCGCCGTTTGCTGAGACATTTCAGCGACCGCTTCGCTGCCGGGAACCCTAGAGCGCCTTGCCCAATCTGCCGCCGTGCTGAAAGATTGACGGGCAGCTTGAGCATCGCCTAAGAATAAAAGCTGGTCAATCCCCAACTGTCGCCAAGCGTAGTATGAGCCGGGAGGCGCATCTGGCTTCAGGGATTGCAGCGATCGCTTCATGATAGAAATCGATCGCTCTGGCAGTCCGGCATAGAGGGCGGTGCTGGTCGAAGCGTAGGTGTAAGCTGCTAGGAAATTGGGATCGCGGCTGAGAATGACCTCAAAGTAATCGGGGCTGAGCCGATAGTCTGTTTTGCTGCGGGCGGCGTTGTCGCCGAAGTACTGCAAAAAGTTGAGGAATGTCCAGTCCGCAATCAGATTATTGAAGCCAAAGGTGGGCAACGTTTTGAGTAGCGAAAGCCGAGTTTGCTCTGCCTGGGTTTCGCGCTGAAGCTGCTCCACGCTTGC
>JBBSFA010000056.1:0-9056 GCA_038239185.1 Elainellales cyanobacterium
AAAAAGACGAGTGAAGGTTGATAGGAGCCGGAGTATCGAGAATGGCTAGGAGTGCAACCTGCTGTGCTGCCTGAGTAAGCTGTTGTGCCATCTCGAAAGCAACCAATCCCCCAAATGACCAGCCGCCTAAGAAATAAGGACCCTGGGGTTGGCGAGTTTGAATTGCCCGAATATAGTAAGATGCAATCGCTTCAATTCGGTTCAATGGGGGGGATTTACCATCCAATCCCAAGGGTTGAAGACCATAGAAACTGCGATCGCTGCCTAGATGATGGGCTAGTTCAAGGTAGGGAAACACCACGCCAAACATCGGATGCACACAGAAGAAGGGGTGTTTACTAGCACCCAAGGTCAAGGGCACTAGAGGCGATCGAGCGGCTATAAGGGATGGGTCAGGGGATACAGCCTGCTCGTGCGCCTGCTCGTGCAGGCTTTGAAGTCTTTGAGCGTTACCATCAGGCAACATCGGTTGCAGGGAGCGCAGTGTAGAAGGCAAGGGCTTGCGACGGTGAGCCGAGCGATCTAACCGGACGAGTAGGGGAATCTTGGGGTCTGAGGTAGTGTCGCGCAAGGTTTCAAGTATAGGAGCCAGTTGGGCGATCGTGGGAGATTCAAACACGCTTTTCAAAGGCAGCTCTAGCCCAAAGACATCGCGTACACGGGATGTCATCTGCGTGGCTAACAAGGAATGTCCGCCCAACTCAAAGAAGTTATCGTGAAGAGTCACTTGCTTGAGCCGCAAGAGTTCTTTCCAGATATCAATTAGGGTATATTCTGTTTTTGTATATGCGGTGTCCTGACTTGCACTTTGTGCATTCGTTGGGCTTGATGAGTCGATCAAATCTTCACTCATTTGAAGAAGCGAACGACGATCGACTTTGCCGTTGGCGGTTAGAGGAATTGTTTCCAACAGCATAAACGCAGAGGGGATCATGTAGTCTGGCAAGGTTTGTCGCAGGAATTGACGCAGTTCAGGAATGAGTTGACGGGTAAATTGAGACTGGAGCGGATTGTTCATATAGGGATAACAGGCTGGGTAGAGTTGCTGAGGAGTCAGTAAATCAATCTTTGCATCAATGCCATGCCGAGCCAACAGCACATCGTAATCCCCTGTGTGGGTTTGGGTTGACCAGCTAATCTCTACGACATAAGGTAGGGTAGTTTCTAAATCCCACCAATCTTGAGGATCGATTCCGCGAGCTGTGATCTCAGCAGAATTTTGCAATACCTCTCGCATTTGCCTAACCGTTTTTGGAGGGTTTTGATTGCATAGCCAGCTTGCAGTTTTAATAGCAGCATTCACCCGGCTGTTCGAGACATTTGTGATGCAAACTATTTCGGGTTGATATTCAATTAGAGTCTCCTGAATCCTGGCAACTGTCACTGGATTAAGTTTCCAGTCGTAATTTTGAGTGGAGTTGAATGAGTGGAATGTAGGTTGATTTGCATTGGTAGAATTATCTTCTATGTGCAGCAAAACGTTGTAGCGAAACTGGGTCATCTCATTTTGACTCCGACCGCGTGAAAGGCGAATTTGCACCTGTCGAATTTGGGAAAATTTATCACGCAAAGTTTGAAAGAAGGCTGGATCGATCGCCAATTCCGGCTCTTCAAACCGCGACCGATTCGTCAGTTGCCAGAGCTTATTGCGTTCTACGCCTGCCTCTGCTTGGCAAAATTGCATCCAGCTATGGAATGCGGTCAGTAAAGGCAAACTTCGCATATCGCCCAGAAAGAGAACGCCGCCGACCGCCACGGTCTGCATTGCTTGCTCAAGCACCTGCATTAGATAATCTGCGCTCGGAAAATACTGCACGATCGAATTCAAAATCACCACATCAAACGAGGCAGCATCAATGCCCTCAAAGTCGATTGCCATCCGGTGCAGCAATTCGACTTGAGAGAGATTGAGGGCATCTAATTGGGTCTGAATCGACTCTAAAGAAACGGTTGAGAAGTCCGTCCCCACATACTTCTGACAGTGAGGTGCAATTTGAAAAAGTAATAAGCCAGTGCCGCAGCCAATCTCCAACACTCGGTTGGGTTTGAGCGCAAGAATTTGCTGGACGCGATCGTTCACCCACTCTTGCATTTGCTCCACGGGAATGGGTTCGCCAGTATAGCTGCTATTCCAGCCAGTAATGTTGAATTGAGAAGCGGCGGGAGATTGATAGGTTTGGTCATAAAGGGTTTGCCAGTGTTGGAGCTGTTGGGGTTGCAGGGATTGTAAGATGGCTGCTTGGACATATTGCTGATTTAGGCAGAAGAAAGCAGTCAGACGCATCTCGCTAGAGGATTCCTCAGAGGCAATCACGCTCGCCTCTTGGATAGCGGGATGGCGTTGTAGGGTTGCTTCGATTTCGCCTAACTCCACCCGAAAACCCCGGATCTTGATCTGGGTATCAACTCGACCCAGAAACTCGATCGTCCCATCGGTACGGTAGCGGGCGCGATCGCCCGTCTTATAAAGATCTGAGGTGTAAAGCGCTGAGGGTTTAGCGATAAACCGCTCCGCCGTCAACTCTGGACGATTGAGATAGCCCTGGGCAAGTCCTATACCGCCGATGTATAACTCGCCTGGAATACCTACGGGAGCTGGATTTAACCAGTTGTCTAGAATATATACCTGGGTGTTAGCGATAGGACGACCAATCACAGAGGGAGGATCACCTGGATAAAGTTCAGCAACGGTTGCCCAAATGGTAACTTCTGTAGGTCCGTAGGCGTTGAAGAAGTGACGATTTACTGCCCAGCGATCGACTACTTGGCTAGAGCAAGCTTCTCCACCCGTGATCAGGATTTGAAGGGCAGGAAGTTCCGCAAACGGCAGGACAGCCAGCACTGCCGGAGTCAGCAGGGCGTGGGTAATCGCGCTATCTGCTAGAAATTGCAATAGTGCTATTCCCGGTAGCTGGGCAGGCTGAGGCGGAATATATAATGTGCCGCCTGATCCAAATGCCAGGGCAAGCTCGAAAATCGATGCATCAAAACTCAGAGAGCTGAATTGAAGGATGCGACTGTCGCGAGACAGGGGAAAGACCCGCTGCTGAGCCTCAACGACATTGCACAAACCGCGATGAGACAGGAGAACTCCTTTAGGCGTGCCCGTGGAACCGGAAGTGTAAATCACATAAGCAAGTTGGTCAGCAGCTGGGACAGACATCTCTCGATGTTCCAGGTTTGAGGGTAACGGTTGATCCAGGCAAAGTAACTTCGCTGATGCTGCTGGCAATGATTCCACTAACCAGGACTGCGTTAGCAGAATCGACACCTGCGTATCGGTCAACATGAAGTGGAGTCGATCGCTTGGATAATTGGGGTCAAGTGGCACATAGGCTCCCCCGGCTTTGAGAATTCCTAGAATCCCAATCACCCAATCGGCGGAGCGATCGACACACAGCCCTACTAGAGAATCGGGTTGGACTCCCAAGTGCCGCAACGTTTGCGCCAACCGATCGGCGCTCTGATTGAGTTCGTTGTAAGTCAGCGATCCCTGTTCTGAGACAATTGCGATTGCTTCGGGATTAGATCGAACCTGTGCCTCGAAAATTTGATGAAAACAATCGAGGTTTTCAACACAATCGCTGTGTGTAGGGGCGTGCTTGTCGTGGCTCCAGCCGACTAGATGCTGATGTTCTTCGGGTGTGAGCAGAGGTAGGTCTGACAGGTGAGCATCAGGGTTTGCGACAATGCCTTCTAGCAAAGTCTGAAAATGTCCGACTAGGCGGCTGATCCTGTCGCGATCGAACAAGTCCGTACTATAAGCAATAAAACCGCTCAAGCCTTCCTGAGATTGCCATAGGCTCCGCAGTCCGTGAGTGGGTTCCCACAGGTGAACCTCTAGATCAAACCGGGTGCTACCTGTCTCTAGAGGGGCAGGTTCTAGGCGCAATCCCGGCAGTTTTAATGCCTGCATCGGAGCATTTTGGAGCACAAAGGCAACTTGGAACAGAGGATTGCGGCTGAGATCTCGATCAGGATCTAATTCCTCTACCAGTTTCTCAAACGGTAAATCCTGATATTCATAAGCTTCTAGCGCTACTTCCCGAACGCGCCTCAGCAATTCCCGAAAAGTAGGATTCCCGGAAAGATCCGATCGCATTACTAAACTATTCACAAAAAAACCAATCAGTCCCTCAAATTCGCTCCGATGACGATTAGCAATGGGAGATCCGATCGCAATATCCTCCTGCCCTGTATAGTGATACAGCACTGCTTGAAAGGCTGCCAACAGCGTCATAAATAGCGAGGCACCTGATTGCTGGCTCAAAATTTCCAACGCCTGGGTCAAAGTCGGGGAGATTTGTAAGGGATAGTTTGCGCCTCGGTAGGTCTGAACGACAGGGCGAGGGCGATCGCTAGGCAGATGCAGCGCTGGCAAATCTTGTAATTGCCTGCGCCAGTATGTCAATTGATGTTCTAAAACTTCTCCCTGTAACCAGTGGCGCTGCCAGCTAGCAAAATCAGTGTATTGAATCGGTAAAGGTGGCAATGCGGGCGTATATCCTTCCACAAATGCAGTGTAGAAACAGGACAGTTCCCGGATCAGTACACCCAATGACCAACCATCTGCCACAATATGATGCAGCGTCAGCAACAGCACTGCCTCCGTTGGGTCAAATTGCAGCAATGTGACTCGCAATAGCGGATCGATTGTCAAGTTAAACGGATATCTTGCTTCGGCAAGGGCTAGTTGTTGGCTGATCCGATCTCGATCGCTGGTAGCAACCGCCTGCAAATTCACGATCGATAGCTCAACGTTGACGTCTGGTTTAATGACCTGAACGGGTTGCCCATTCTCGATCGCAAAGGTAGTTCGCAGGGCAGCATGGCGACGCACAATCTCATGAAACGATCGCTCCAGTGCCGTCTGATCCAGTGTTCCAGTTAGGCGAATGGCAGCAGGCACATTATAGAAGGGGCTATCAGGTGTGAGTTTATACAAAAACCACAATCGCTGTTGAGCAAAGGATAAAGGAAACCGTGTTTCTTGAACAGTCGGTTGGATTGCGAGAGTGGACTGAGTAGATTGCAATCTCAGGTATGAAATAAGCTCGGCTTTACGCTCAGCTAATTCCTGGCGCAATTCGGCTGTTAGTACTCCTTCGGGAGCGTTACAGCGTAAACGCAGTTTGTCTAAAGGCGTATCTGGATTGCACTCGATCGAGAGCTGCACATCTATGCTTTTGAGATAAGCAACCCATTCAGCGATCGTCCGGTTATTCATAGCTCTATCTCCTCACGTCGTTGCGAATTCGACTCTTGCCAGCCATCCCCAGCATCTAGTTTCATTGCGTCTTTCAAAGCTCCAATAGTCTGCGCTAGTTGTGCGATCGTGGGAGTTTCAAACATACTGCGGAGCGGCAATTCCACCTGAAGCTGATCCCGAATACGCGAGACAAGCTGAGTTGCTAGCAGAGAATGCCCGCCTAGTTCAAAGAAATTGTCATGAATGCTTGCCTGCCGTCCTAAAAGTTGAGTCCAGAGTTCCACTAAAGCGGCTTCCAGCGAGTTAGAAGGTGAAACAGTTGAATTGGTTTCTCTCACCTCTATCAAGTTGGGAGAAGGCAACGCTTTCTGATCGACTTTGCCATTGGCAGTTAGGGGAATCCGGTTCAACCCTACAACTGCAACAGGCAACATATAGGTCGGTAATTTTGTTTTGAGAAACGATCGCAGATCGCGTGCCGTCGGTATTGCTAATTCTTTGGGAACCACATAGGCAATCAGTTGACAATCGCGGGGCGACAGCTCAGAAGACTTGCTGTTGATCTCGCGCAAAATCACCACTGCTGTTTGCACCAGCGGATGCTGAGCGATTGCCGTCTCAATTTCGCCCAACTCTACCCGAAACCCTCGGATCTTCACTTGAGAGTCTGTTCTTTCCAAAAACTCAAGATTGCCATCGGAGCGGTAAAGCGCGCGATCGCCTGTTTTATACAGTCGTGAGAACTCAGCTTCAATAAACCGTTCTGCTGTCAGCTCCCGACGGTTCAAATATCCACGTGCCAGTCCATCTCCACCCAAATAAATTTCACCCCTAGCGTTTGCCGGAACCGGATTCAAATGGTCATCCAGCAGATAAACTTGAGTATTAGCAATTGCCCAACCAATGGGAATTGCCGTAGCATTTTCTGGAACGTCGTTTACTTCGTATCCGGTAGAAAATGTCGTATTTTCGGTAGGTCCATACACATGAATTAAATGCTGAGGTTTGCCCTCTTGCAGCACCGATCGCACCCGATCGACATTCACTTTTTCACCTCCAAACAGTAGATATTTAAGCGATCGGAAGGCATCAGGAATTTGACTTACCGTTTGATTAAATAATGCTGTTGTCAAAAATAGAATATTAACTTGTTGCTGCTGCAATTCAGTCACAAAATCATTGGGTGAAAGCGTTGTTTCCCGTTCAATCCCAGTGAGTTGAGCACCATTCAATAAAGCGCCCCAGACTTCAAAGGTTGCTGCATCAAAAGCGAGGTTTGCGACCTGTGCGACGCGATCGCCTGGTTCTATCTGCACGTAGTTGGTTTCACAGACCAGTCGATTCACTGCTCGGTGCGGCACCATCACGCCTTTGGGCGTTCCGGTTGAGCCAGATGTGTAAATCACATAGGCAAGCTGCTCGGCTGTGCCAGAATTGGGCAAGTTATCATCCGCCTCTTGAGCGATCGTATCCCATGCCTGTTCTAGGCAAACCACAGTCGTTTTGTTAGATTGGAGCGAATTTGCCCAGTCTGCCTGCGTTAATACCACCGTAACTCCGGCATCCTCTAGCATGAATTGCTGCCTTTCTAAAGGATAACTGGGATCAATCGGCACATACGCCCCGCCCGCTTTTAGCACTGCCAACATCGCCGCGATCGCTTCAATCCCGCGTTCCAAGCAGATTCCGACAAGCATTTCTGCACAAATTCCTAACCGTTGTAAATACCGTGCTAGTTGATTGCTACCCTGATTTAATGCCTGATAGGTAAATTGTTGATCCTTAAATTTGACTGCGATTGCAGTCGGATTTTGCTTAACCTGCGCTTCAAAGAGTGCATGAATACAAGTATTCGCAGGGTAACTAGATTGGTTTTCATGCCAATGCTGTAACAAATCTTGTCGTTCTTGAGCGGTTAATAATGGCAGTGCAGAAAGATGAGCGTTTGGATTCGCAACAATCCCCTCCAATAGTGTTTGAAAATGACGTCGTAGGGAGGCGATCGTCATTGCATCAAACAAATCAGCGTTATAAACTATTACACCGCGTAGCCCGTCAGACTGCTGCCAACCCTTGCCCCACAGGTTCCTAAAATTGCCCGTGCATTTCCAGACATATAGCTCTAGATCAAAGCGCGCAGTCCTTGTCTCCAATTCCACTGGACTGAGAACTAATCCAGGCAACACCAATTGTTCCATCGGCGTGTTTTGCAGCGCAAAGACCACCTGAAAAAGCGGATTTTGACCGAGGCTGCGAATAGGCTGTAGCTCCTCTACCAGCTTTTCAAACGGCAAGTCTTGGTGGTCATAGGCTGCTAAAGTAACCTCTCGCACTCGGTCTAACGCCTCGCGAAAGGTAGGATCACCCGCTAAGTTCGTCCGCAGTACCAGGCTGTTCACCAAAAAACCTATTAACCCCTCCAGTTCGCTGCGATGACGATTGGCGATCGGAGACCCGATCGCAATATCGGTCTGTTCCGTGTAACGATGCAATAATGTCTGAAACGCTGCCAGCAATGTCATGAACAACGTTACGCCTGCCTGCTGACTCAATTCTTCCAGAGCATCTAGCAACGACTGCGGCAATTCCAGTAACTGGCTAGCACCCCGATGACGTTGCACCCGATGACATTGCGCTGACGATCGAGACACCGCACCAGGCAAATTGAGCATTGGAACATCCGTTAATTGCTGTTTCCAATAGCGTAACTGGCTGTTCAACACGCCTCCCTGCAACCACTCTCGCTGCCAGTGAGCAAAATCGGCATACTGAATGGTTAATTCTGGCAGTGCGACTGAGTTATCTTCAATGAACGCTGCATATAATTTGCCCAACTCCTGGATTAAAACTCCACTTGACCACTCATCAAAAATAATGTGATGCAGTGCCATCATTAATAGATGTTCATCGTCACGTAACTGCCACAGTTGAACTCGAAACAGCAGCCCCTTGTCTAAATGAAAAGGCTGCTGAATTTTCTGCCAGATTTGCTCAAGTGCGGTATCTTCACGGGTGCTAGCGGGTAATGCTCGTAAGTCGGTCAATTCAAGCGGCACTTGCAGATCAGGAGCAATGACCTGAAATAGTTGTTCATCTATCACATCGAACGAGGTTCGGAGAATTTCATGGCGACGAACGATCGCTTGAATACTTTGATTGAAGTGCGATCGCTGTAGCAAACCTGTAAGTCGGAATACAAGCGGAATCACATATAAAGGATTTCCAGAAAGCATCTGTTCAATGAACCACAAGCGCTGCTGGGCAAACGAGGCTGGAAAGATAAAAATATCTTCCTCATCTTCTTGATCCTTTCTAGCTGAAATCATTTACACCTGCATCTTTTTCGACTTTACTCGGTTGTAAAGGAAAAAATGGTTTAAAGATTATACTCTAAGGTAGATTTTGAATAAAACTTGCATCTTTTCAGAGCAGCAATTCCCAATTCGGAATGTTTATCTTGTACAGACAGAAGTGGAGAAATGTGAATACATCTCGTTTTCCCTTTTCAGGCAACAGCACCCAATTTTTTTCTAAGATGCAAACTCCTTCTAATTTGTCAAGTCTATAGAATAGTCAGATCTTATTGAAACCAATCTCATTAAGAAACGCTGAAACGCCCATATAGTGCCGAATTTGGAATTGCTGTTTTCAGAGGGTTTAAGCAGCCACAGCGTAGAATTAGCAGAATCTAAATCTACACCAAAATCATCCTTGAGGTGAGTAGCGTTTTTGGTCGCCATTGCTGACGAGCAGACCGTCTAACGTAAGCAGGGCGAACGCATCATGTCAACAAGCAGTCATTTTGCCCATCTTATTGAGAAAATTCGCAATAGTTGGAGCTTATTGA
>JBBSFA010000057.1:0-9050 GCA_038239185.1 Elainellales cyanobacterium
AAGCAGCTTTTGTGGGGACTGAGGCAGACTGGCAAGCTTTAAGCGATCGCTATGCCGGAAATCCGCTAGCGCTCAAAATTGTCGCCACCACGATCCAAGAACTGTTCGACGGCAGCCTTACCGAATTTCTAGCGCAAGGTGCAACCGTCTTTGACGACATCCGCAACCTGCTTCAGCAGCAGTTCGATCGCCTCTCTGCCTTAGAAAAAGACATGATGTACTGGCTGGCGATCGCCCGTGAACCCATCCGCTTTGCTGAACTTCAGGATGACCTGATCAGCACTGCCCCTAAAGTTAAACTGCTAGATGCAATCGGCTCTTTGCGGCGGCGATCGCTGATTGAAAAAAACGCGGACTCTTACACCCAGCAGCCCGTGGTGATGGAATATGTCACCGATCGACTGGTTGAGCAGATCAGCCTTGAACTTGAGCAGCCCGAAAGCCTGACTGCCACGCATCTGTTCCAGTCTCATGCGCTGCTCAAAGCTACCGCCAAAGACTACATCCGCATCCAGCAAACTCGGATGCTGGTTGAGCCACTCTTGCAGAAACTCATGACAAGATTGCGATCGCCCTCTGCGGTACAGCAGCAGTTCGATCGGATCTTGACTAGAATCCAGACCACGATGGCAAATACGCCAGGATATGCAGGCGGCAATTTGCTCAATTTGTATCGGCAGTTGGGATCTGACCTGAGTGGATACGATTTTTCTGGTCTAGTGCTATGGCATTCCTATCTGCAAGATGTGGATCTGCATGGAGTCAACTTTGCTGAGGCAGATCTGGGAAAATCAGTCTTTGCCCAAACGCTGGGCAGCATCTTGGCAGTCGCCTTTAGCCCCGATGGCAAACTGCTTGCCACCAGCGACGGCGATGGCGAAATTCGCATCTGGCAAGCCCACGATGGCAAACAGTTGTTCACCTGCCGCGATCACACCTCTTGGGTCAAGTCGATCGCCTTCAGTCCCGATGGTCAAACGCTTGCTAGCAGCGGCGAAGACCAGATCATTCGGCTGTGGGATGTCACTACCGGACAGTGCTATCAAGACTTTCGCGGACATAGCAACTGGGTTTGGGCGGTTACGTTCAGTCCAAACGGCGAATGGTTGGGCAGCGTCAGCGAAGATCGAACGGTTCGGCTCTGGGATCTGGTGACTGGAGACTGCCTCCAGATTCTGGAAGGTCATACGGGCGGCATCTGCACGATCGCCTTTAGTCCAGACGGTCGCACCCTTGCCACAGGCGGAGAAGATCACACGATTCGCCTCTGGGATAGTGACAGCGGCGACTGTTTCAAAATCATCTCCCAGCCCTCTAAAACTCCAGAAGCACAAGGTCAGCGAATCCGATCGATCGCTTTTGATCCCACCGGACAAATGATTGCCAGCGGCGGGGACGATGCAACGGTTCGGCTCTGGGATCTGGCAACGGAGGACTGTTTGCGATCGCTGAATCTCGCTCGTCGCCTTTGGTCGCTGGCATTTAGCCCCGCTTCAGCCGAACCTGTGTTAGCCACCGCTGGCGACGATCAGTTGATTAAACTCTGGAACCCACAAACGGGCGAGTGCCTCAAAACCTTCCAGGGACACACCAGCAAAGTTTGGTCGATCGCTTTTAGCCCCAATGGGCAGACGATCGCTTCTGGCAGCGATGACCAGACGATCAAGCTGTGGGAAGTCGAAACGACGCGCTGTATTCGGACGTTTCAGGGCTACAAAAATCTGATTTGGTCTGCGGTCTATAGCCCCGATGGATCGCAGCTTGCCAGCGCTAGCGAAGATGGCAACGTTCGCCTCTGGGATGCCCAAACGGGACAGTGTGATCAAACGCTGGAAGGACACACGGGGCGCGTTTGGCAGGTTGCATTTAGCCCCCAAGGACAACTGCTTGCCAGCGGTGGGGATGATCAAACGATTCGGATTTGGCATACTTCTAACCAGCACACTTCTAACCAGCGCTGCCTCAAAGTTTTGCGAGAGCGATCGGGTCAAATTCGCTGCGTCGAGTTCAGCCCCAACGGTCGGCTACTGGCAACCAATAACGGCGACAGTACGGTGAAGCTCTGGGATGTGAGTCAGCTCTATCCAGAACCGTTTGGCTCACAGGCTGGCGAAACCCACCCGCGCGATCGCCGCACCTCCACATCCCCCTCTGTCTCGCGCCTCCGCACGCTGCAAGGACACGGCGGCAAAGTCTGGTCGATCGCCTTCAGCCCTGACAGTCAGCAACTTGCAACGGGGAGTGAAGACCAAACGATTCGCCTCTGGGACATTCAGACGGGCGACTGTCTGCAAATTCTAGAAGGACACGATCGCTTTGTGCTCTCGGTTGCCTACAGCTCGGATCACCTAATTGCCAGCGGCAGCGACGATCACACAATTCGCCTCTGGGATGCTAGGACAGGTGACTGCCTCAGAGTTTTAGAAGGGCATGACGGCTGGATACAGGCGATCGCCTTTAGCCCCGACGGAACTCTACTAGCCAGCAGCAGCACCGATTTAACGGCAAAACTCTGGGATGTAACCACAGGAGCCTGTCTCAAGACCTTGACAGGGCACAGCAAATGGCTTCAGTCGGTCTGCTTCAGCCCCGATGGTATCTGTCTAGCTACAGGCAGCGAGGACGAAACGATTAAACTGTGGCAAGTCCAGACGGGAGAGTGCTGGCAAACCCTGAGAGCCGATCGCCCCTATGAAAATCTAGATATTACAGATGTGAAGGGACTGACTGAAGCGCAGCGTGCCGCTTTGAAAGCGTTGGGTGCGATCGAAGCGCACTAAATCCTATCGCTTTATCACTAATCGCTTTATCACTAATTTGTATTTGTGGACGGCTTCATTGACGACTTCTCCCTCTATCTCTCCGCAGAAGCGCTGAGTCTTCCTGGTAGTTCCCTAGTGAATCGCAATTTTACTCAGCATTTCTAGGGAGATTAATCCAAAATTCTTGAGAATCGATTGATTGATTCCGTAGTTAAACGGATCTGGTTTATGAAAAACCGCCTCTAATTTCGGTTAGTACGTATTGATCCGATCGGGCTGAAAAAGCCGCCTGGTGAGGGTTGTCACCCCCTTGTAACCCAATCAAAAAATTGGATATCTTCAAATTCAGGAGACTTTAATTTCCTAGGTAAATGCACCAGGAAGTTATAAGAATTCAACTAACCCCCACAAATAAAATAGTCTTAAATGCAGTCTTAATTAGTGTGTAAGATTTTGCGGAAAATGAAATAGCCAATGGATTTTATCTGCATTAAGTAATCGATCGCGCTGTAGAGCTTTCCCCATCGTTCTTCAACTCGATCGATTCTGTAGATACGACTAAAACTCTAGCTTTGCATTGCATCAAAAATAAAACTTCCGCAATTGACTTGCTAAACAATGAGAACTCGTTGCTCACTTATACCATTTTTATATGAAGCTACACATAATTAAAAGGCTCGAAAAGCTCCTGAATCAAAGGTTTCAGCTCTCAATGATTTGTGCAGCTTCACAGTAAATTGGTATTAGCAGTTTGCTAAATTATTTTTCTGAATCTTAACGGCTAAATGCTCAGTAAATCTTTCCCTTATTTTCGCATTTTTAGCAAATTTCAATGCACTTCTGAACGATTTTAAAAGAGGTTGATCGATGTCACGGGACGCTTTGGTTGTTGGAATCAATACTTATAAGTTTCTACCCAGTCTCAAAGCCCCAGCGCGAGATGCAGAAGCGATCGCCCAGCAGTTTCATCTGTATGGAGAGTTTCGAGTCCATCGACTTCCAGAAGTGATTCAAGAGGGCAAGCCGCAAATTGGACAAAAAACTGCCATTACTTTGCGGGAGTTAGAAACTGCCTTAATCAACCTGTTCAAACCTAAAGGCAATACAATTCCGCAGACGGCTATTTTCTACTTTTCTGGGCATGGAATTCAGCGCGATGCAGGCATCCAAGAGGGCTATCTGGCATTGAGCGATTCCAATCCTGACAAAGGCATTTTTGGCTTATCGCTATTCTGGCTGCGGCGATTGCTGCAAGAAAGCCCTGTGCGGCAGCGCATTGTAATTTTGGACTGCTGCAACAGCGGCGAACTGCTTAACTTTCTGGAAGCCGACCCTGGAGCGCGTCCCGGCACCGATCGCCTCTTCATGGCAGCCGCTCGCGAATACGAAACGGCTTACGAGTCGATCGAAAGTCCCTACAGCGTTTTTACGCAGGCAATTTTGACTGGACTCGATCCGCGTCGCAACGAGTCAGGCATTGTGACTAATCACTCTCTCACCGATTGGGTCAGCCACAGTCTGAAAGGTGAAATTCAGCAGCCTTTGTTTGAAAGCTCTGGCAGTGAGATTATTCTGACGCGCTGTGCTGCCGGACAGCCGATCGCGCCTCAGCCCGTGCAAGCCAGTGCCTCTTGTCCTTATCGCGGGTTGGAGTGCTTTAGCGAAGACCATGCTGGCTTTTTCTTTGGACGCGAAGAGCTAACCGCAACGCTGTTGGACAAAGTGCAGCGCGATCGCTTTGTCGCGGTAGTTGGCGCTTCTGGAATTGGCAAATCCTCTCTGGTGCGGGCAGGGCTGCTGTCACACCTGAAACAGCAAAGCCAGTGGCGGATTAAGCTATTGACTCCGACCGATCGCCCCCTCAGAAGTCTTGCTAGTGCATTCATTGAGCCGGATGCCAGCCAGCTCGATCGAGCCGATCAGCTCCGACGCGCAGAGAGTTTCTTGCAGGACGGCGGCAAAGGCTTGGTGCAGTTGGTGCAGGCTAGCTTACCTGCCGCTTCAATCCTCACAGAACGCGCCCGGATGCTGCTGGTGATTGACCAATTTGAGGAGGTGTTTACTTTATCCAGAGGATTACATGCCGAGCAGGAGCGCCAGCAATTTTTCAACTGTCTGCTTCAGGCATTAGAGCTTGCCAATGGCACGCTGAGTCTCGTAATTGTGCTGCGGGCAGACTTCCAAGCTAAATCTGCAACGTATGGCGGCTTTGCCGAGCAGATCGATCGCCACTGCATCGTCGTGAATCCGCTTAAATACGAACAAATTAAAGCCACGATTCTCAAGCCTGCTCAAAAAGCTGGTCTAGTCTGCGAGCCTAGCCTGGTTTATCACATGCTCTCTGACGTAGTGGGCGCACCGGGAGAGCTAGCGCTGCTGCAATATACGCTGTTGGAACTCTGGCAGCAACGCTTCACCAACACTGAAGGCAAAGTGGCTCGCCTGACTTTAGATGCCTATCAGGAGCTAGGAGGCGTTCGGGGTACGCTGCAAAAACGCGCTACAGAGGTCTTTCAAAATCTGACCGAGACAGAACAGGCGGTGGCGAAGCGAATTTTTTTGGCTTTGACTCAGCTAGGCGAGGGCACAGAAGATACCCACCGCCGTGTTACCAAGTCCGAACTGGTTAGCCCTGCTTTTCCGGTGGAGCTAATCGAACAAGTGCTAGAGAGATTAGTGGCTGCCAAGCTGGTTGTTACCAGTCAAGCCACCAGTCAAGCCACCAGCCAAGCGACTAGTCAGGCACAACTGGAAGGCGGCGAGAGCCAACGATCGCTGCCAAACACCGCAACATCAGAAATATTGGATGTCGTTCATGAAACGCTGATTCGTCATTGGTCGCTGCTGCGCGGTTGGCTAGAGGAAAACCGGGAAATGCTGCGGCGGCTGCGGCGGATCGAGCAAGCTGCCCAAGAATGGGACAGTGCCGGACAGCCTCCGTCAGGAGAATATTTGATGCACGGCTTACGGATGCGGGATGCCGAAGATTTTCATAGAACCTATCCTGGCGAGCTTTCGGCGGTGGCACAGCAGTGTGTGGCAGCTAGCCATGAAGAAATTCGGCGCGCCCGTCGGGAATCGCGGCAGCTTCAGGTTGCGATACCTACCGTGCTGCTGATTGCGCTAGCGGCAATTTTTAGCCAATATCGCGGTGCCGTCCATGCTCAGGCAGAACAAAGCCGTCAGCTTCAGCTTCTTATGGCGCGGGAGCGAGCTGCGATCGCCCAAAACCTGCTGCAAGACAAAAACCATGATCCGATGGCAGCCCTGCTGATCAGCCGCGTTGCCGCTGAATCCAGCGAATCTACGCCTGAAACGCAAACTAGCCTCAGATCTGCGTTACAAGCGCTGCGGTTGCAGCTAGAGCTACCCGGAAATCAAGGCGCTGTGCGTCAGCTTGCCTTTAGCTCCGATCGCCAACACCTAGCAACAGCAGGGGCAGATGGCACAATTCAGCTTTGGGGAGTCAATGCTCAAACGATTTACAATACGGCTTTGCAACCCCCCCAGACCTTGAAATGGTCGGAAGGCGAACCAACCGCAATCACGGCGCTCACGTTCAGTCCCGATGGACTACAGATTGCTGCGATCGCCAAAGATTCCCCACTCGTCAAAGTTTGGTCAGTGGCAACGGGAACCGTGATGCTCCAGCTCACCAGTTTGGCGGCAGTAACGCAGGTGGTGTTTAGCCCGGATGGCAAATGGATCGCAACGGCACAAAGCGATCGGACTTTTTCCGTTTGGCAAGCCGACACGGGGCAGTTGCAAGCCCGTCTGCCGCTGACAAATCCGCTGACCCAAATCCAGTTCAGCCCGGATGGACAGAGGCTCTTAGTGGTTAGCGGCAATGCGGTGCAACTTTGGCATCTGGCGATCGATCCGACTCAACTGCTGAAGCTTCAGCCGATCGCGCCGCTGAATCATCCGCAGCCGTTAGTTGATGCCCACTTTAGTCCTAGCGGTCGCTGGATTGCCACTGCCTGCCAAGATGGTAAAGTTCGCCTCTGGTCACCTACCGGGCAGTTGCAGCAGACGATCGCGCCAGTTGCGCCAGTTTCCCCAGTTGCCCAGCCGTTAGCTGCACTTCAGTTCAGCCCCGACGAAACGACGATCGCCGCGATCGGTCGGACGCATCATGGTTGGCTGTGGAAGACTCAGTCTGGACAACTGCAAGCTGAATTCAACCGCCAACTGCCAGACGCGATGGCTGCTGAAGTCCCGAATCAAGCCAATGAAACGACCGCATCCTGGCTGCGGTTTAGCCCAGATGGTCGGTTTGTGTTGACGAGCAGCGATCGGCGCAACGTAGTGCAGCTTTGGAATGCCAAAACGGGGAAAGAAATTGGCGCTTTGGCTGGACGAGGAGACACTGTAACGGCGGCTCAGTTCAGTCCAGATAGCACCTATGTGGCAACTGCTAACCCTAGTGGGCTAGTGCAACTGTGGGCAACAGAGGCGGAGGGTGAACTGCCAACGATTCAGACGAGCAAGGGGGCGATCGGCTGGACGGCGTTTTTGCCCAATCAGAGCGCTCCAACGAATCAGAAAACCGCTGCTTCGGTGGTCAATACGCTAGCCACGCTGACTCCAAACGGCACGCTGCAAACCTGGCAGATTGTTTCCGATGTTCCGCAAGCGGCAAGCCCAAGCCGCCAGTCTCCGACCTCACTGCCCATCCAGACTGCGGCGATCGGATCGCACAAGCTTTGGCAACAGCTCTTGCAGTTTTTGGGGCAGCGGTCTACTTCAGACAAACCTGTAGATCGGAGCGTCCCTGCGGCTGAAGCAACCCTACAGATGAAACTTGAGCCTGAAGCTTCTAGCACCCCTGCCGTCACTGCTGCCTCTGAGATCATGGCATCTGCTTTATCTGTGGCTTCTGGATCACTGACTTCTGCCCTATCGTTGTTGCCTGCATCTGCATCGGAAACGGCAACTCAGCTTAGCGGCGCGGCCCTGAGTCCTGATGGACATTTGATTGCCACAGCCGATGCTGATGGGCTTTTAGTCATTCGTCGATTGCAAGCCGATCGCTCCATGACGGTGATTCATCAGATGCAAAACTGGCGAACTGTGATCGGCAAAAAAGATGTGATTTTGAGCCAAGTTTTACCATCGGCTCAGTCCGCTTCTAGAGGCGATCGCGTCACGCTAACTCAACTGAGCTTCAGTCCAGATGGCTCAACCGTGATGGCGATCGGCGACGACTTGACCGTGCGGCTATGGAACACCTATTCAGGACAACTGCTGCAAGTTTTGCAGGGACATGAGGCGACTGTTCAGCAAGCTCGATTTAGTCCGGATGGGCAATTCGTCATCACGGCAAGCTGGGATAAAACTGCGCGGATTTGGCAGGTTAAGTCTGGACAGACGGTCAAAATCCTGTTTCATGAGGATTTTGTCAACAGCGCCAGCTTTAGCCCAAATGGGCAGCAGGTGGTCACGACGAGTTTTGACAACCGCGCCCAAATTTGGGATGCTGCCAGCGGCGATAAACAGCAGCCACTTGTCGGGCATCAAGCACCTGTTCTAGATGCTCAGTTCAGCCCCGATGGACGATCGATCGCCACAGCCAGCAAAGATGGCACTGCCATCCTATGGGATGCTGCGACTGGGACTCAACAGGCTCAACTGCGCCCTGCTGATGCCAAACCCGAAACTCCAGACCCGATCGCGCAAGTCAGCTTCAGCCCAGATGGGCAGTTTGTGGCAACTCGGACTCAGACGGGCAAAGTCTATCTCTGGGCGGCAACCTGGGAAAAGCTGTTGGAACTGGCTCGCGATCGCAGCCTCCGCCAGCTCACGCCCGACGAATGCAGCCACTACTTGAAAGTCACTCCAACGGCTTGCCCAAATTTGGCATTGCACGGTGAAGCGTAAGCCTTACCCTAAAGCCCTGCTCCTTCAGCCTGCCAAATGCCTGATTCTGCACAAACTGCCTGTAGCGGACGATCCCACAGATCGATCGGTAAGCTCGGCACATGAGCAAATTCAAACACAATTCCGATCGTCGGTTTGGCAACCCAAGCCGGATCGCTCAAGAGACGATCGTAGAATCCGCCACCGTAGCCCAAGCGATAGCCCTGGCGATCGCACGCTACCGAAGGCACCAAGATTAAATCGACTGCTTCCGGTTGCAGCAACGGACTGTCGGGAGTAGGTTCCAGAATGCCATACGCCCCAGACTGTAAGCGCGATACATCTGGCGGCGACCAAAAATGCCATATCAGGGTTTTGCCCACGCAACGCGGCAATCCCCAGCGATGAGACTTGGATTGAGAATGAGTC
>JBBSFA010000058.1:0-9010 GCA_038239185.1 Elainellales cyanobacterium
CCAACGCTTCGCACGGCAGATCTGCCGTCTCCTTATACCAGCTCACTGCTGACAGGTTCTCTTTATACGGTAGAGCCTGTGCCCCCTGCAACCGTTTCACCCACTTTCAGGCAGCCTGCTGCACCTGCTCCAGTCGATCGGGGAGCCAGACAAGCCCCTATTCCGGCTTTATGGTAGCGGTCTGTTAAGGGGATGACGGAAATTTTTTGAGAAGTTGCGCGAAGTGCAGCTTCCGAGGGAACTTTGGGTTCTTTGCAAAACCAGGTTTTTCGGTTTTAACGATCGAAAGACCTGGTTTTGCATATAAAACCATTTTTTGCACAGACTCCTGGAACTTTCCAAGCAGGGCGGGAACTATAGAGCCAAATGCTTGCTAAAGCTATTAGTCCAGGGGTTTCAGCTAGGTTATGCAAAAGCAGTTTCAGTTAACAAGGGCGATCGCAAGCACATCTTGGGGTGTAGTGGTGACAGATCCACATCAACCTAATTATCCGGTTGTCTTTGTTAATCCTGCTTTCACCCGGATTACAGGCTACTCGGCGACCGAAATCATTGGCAAGAACTGTCGGATATTGCAAGGAAGCGAGACGAACCCAGAAACGATTCACCAGATTCGCGAGGCGATCGCCGCCGAGCAGCCGTTCACCTGCACCATTTTGAATTACCGCCAGAATGGGGAATCTTTTTGGAATGAGCTGACGCTCGATCCCATCTTTGACGACAAAGGCAACTTGGCACACTACATTGGCATCCAGCGGGATGTGACGGCGCAAAAGCTGGCCGTTGAACAGAAGCAAACCGAAGAATGCCTGCTGTATGAGGTGTTTTATGACCCGTTGACAGAACTTCCCAATCGGGTCTTGCTGTTAGAGCGCCTCCGCAACATCATGCAAGCCGCACAGCAAGCCGTACAGCGGGGACAGGAAAACTTGTTTGGGCTGCTGTTTATCGATCTCGATCGCTTTAAGGTGATCAACGATAGCCTGGGTCAAACGCTGGGCGATCGGCTACTGGTGGCGATCGCAGAGCGACTGGCAAGCTGTGTGCGTCCGGGTGATACCTTGGCGCGGCTGGGCGGCGATGAATTTGTGATTCTGCTGGAGAATGCCAAAAACGCCGATATTGCGACTCGAATTGCCGATCGAATTCAGCGGGAGCTATTGCAGCCTTTTAGAGTCGATACTCATGAGATCTTTACGGCTGCTAGCATTGGCATTGCCCTCAGCACGATCGCTTACGATCGTCCAGAAGACTTGCTGCGAGATGCCAACATTGCCATGCATCGCGCCAAAGACCAGGGACGCGCCCGCTACGAAATTTTCCACCCGATGATGTATACCAACGCTGTAGCCCTGTTGCAGCTTGAGACTGATTTGCGACGGGCGATCGAGCGCAAAGAGATTGAGCTGCATTACCAGCCAATTATTTCGCTACGGAATCAGCGGGTCAGCGGCTTTGAAGCATTGTTGCGCTGGCAGCATCCGGTGCGGGGCTGGGTTTCGCCCCTGGAGTTTATCCCGATCGCGGAACAAACCGGGCTAATTGTGCCGATTGGGGCGTGGGTGCTGCAAGAAGCCTGTCGGCAGATGCAGGCTTGGCAAAGCGAGTTTGGGGATGATAACAGGCTATTGACGATCAATGTCAACCTGTCGAGCAAACAGTTTACTCCAGAGCTAGCGGATCAGATCAGTCAGGTTTTGCAAGACACGGGACTCAATGCCAGCCAGCTCAAGCTAGAAATTACTGAAAGCCTGCTGATGGAAAATGCTGAATCTGCGATCGAGAGGCTGACGCAGCTTCGGCAGCTAGGGGTGCAGCTCGCCATTGATGATTTTGGCACGGGGTATTCGTCGCTCAGCTATTTGCATCGGCTGCCCATTGATACGCTGAAGGTCGATCGATCGTTCATTCAGCGCATTGACAGCGACGGAGAACAGTTGGCGATCGTGCGGACGATCATTATGCTCGCCTGGAATTTGGGCATGGAAGTGGTGGCAGAAGGTGCTGAAACCGCCAAGCAGGTTGCTCAACTTAAGGCTTTGCGCTGTGAGTATGCTCAAGGCTATTTCTTCTCAAGACCTTTGGATACAAGGGCGGTCGAACAGTACTTAATCGCTGAGGTTGCAGCGGCAGCAGCCGAAAAAGAGGAGCGATTGAACAGTCAGGCAAACCAGCTCAACATCTAGCTTCCGAAATTCCCGATGCTCGTCTTGTAGTAATTTCCACCGCCGATCGAAAGTTTTTGCCAGGGTGTAGTAGTTCAAACCTCATCGCTAGTCAGCTTGAGGCAGGTTTGGGAATTCTAGATTTGACTGCTCTGGGTTAAAAAGGAGCCTGGTTTAAACAGGAGACAGTATGAAGCACTTTTCGGTGTTGATTGCGCTGCTGCGCGATCGCAAAACTTTTTTGGATGAAATTCGCCGCAATAACAAAGTTGAAAGCAAAATCGTGTCGCTGCTGATTGCCAGTTCGCTGTTTTTTGCCATTTATGGGGCGATTATTGGGTCTTCTAGCACTTGGCTTCAGGTGATTTCTTCCGCGATTAAGCTGCCTGCACTTTATCTGATTACGCTCACGATTTGTTTGCCAGCGCTATTCTTTTTTGATATTTTGTTTGGCTCTGCGCTCAGCTTTAGTCAATATGCAGCGCTGAGTTTAACGACCGTTTCGGTGATTAGCGTGTTGCTGTTTAGCTTTGCGCCCATCACGCTTTTCTTCCTGATTTCGGTGCATGATTACAACTTTTTCCTACTGCTGAACGTGGCGATTTTTGCCATGACTGGATTTATTGGAATTCGGCTATTTTACGAGGGAATGCGATCGCTCTCTCGCAGCAAGGAGCCGCAACCAGAAAATCAGCTACCAGACCTGTTACCAGCTCTGTCCGTACAGGATGTCCCAGCAGATGATTTTCTGCCGCTTCAGCCTGTGGCATTAACCAGGCAGAAAGACAATGCAGTCCAACTGGCATCTAATCTACCTGCGGGCGATACGCTGCAAAGAACTCGGCTGCGGCTGCTCAAGTTCTGGCTTGTGCTGTATGGATTGGTCGGCAGTCAGCTCGGCTGGACATTGCGTCCCTTCTTTGGTGCGCCTGGTGAACACTTCCAGTTTTTCCGCACGATCGAGAGTAATTTCTATGCTCAAGTCTGGCGATCGCTGCTGACTCTTCTAGGGTTTAACTAAAGTCTAGGGTTTAACTAAAGCTAGCTAATAAACATCATGCAGCCCGATTTAGAAACCCTGCGAATTATGCCGTCCGAGCTAGAGGAGTTGACGGGGCTGGAAATCAGCGAGACTTTTATGGGTCGAGTCTACCGACCTTCGCTATTTCACCAGCGTAAGCGACTCGCTGCGTTTCTGGTGACCGAACTCTTGGCGCTGGGGCTGAGTCTGATTTTCTGCTTGCCGATCGGCATTGTGATTGCCAGTGGATTTGGCATCATCAGCGGTGAGGCAAGCAGCGCCATTCCGTTTTTGAGTGTCACAGTCAGTGTGGCGATCGCCCTGTTTGCCCTGTGGAATTTCTGGATGTGGCGGCAGGGCAAGCGGCTGAAACTGTTGGCTCATTTGCTGGATGAGGCAGATCAATACAATGAGATTATCCAGGCGGTGCATATTCTGGATCAGTTGAGCGCAGTGCAAGCTTCGATCGCGTTGCTCGATCGCCAGGAGGTCTGTAAGGCTTTGCGGCTGACTCGTGCCAGCCTGATTTCGGCATTGACAACTGAGAAAATTCTCCGAAAACACCGAAATTTTGTGGCTCGTCGCCATGAATTGTTCAGCAGCATTGAAAGCAACCTGGCAATGCTGCAAACCTTGCAGGTGAACAATCAGGCAAATGAATATGGACAGCTCTTAAACGCTGCCCTGCGAATTGGGATTAGCGTTCAGCAAGAGCTGAATCAGTCGCCTTAGAGGATGCTTGAAAAGTGATAATTGCTACCCGATCCGCCCCGGTAGTGTTCCAAAGATGTTCTTCGGTCAAAAACTTTCCCTGAAAGCCTTTCCATTTTGAGACCAACATTTCTAGAACATGACCACAGGGCGTGCCCTGGAAGACCCCGACCCTTGAAACTGCTCCCTCACTGCTCCCTGCGGAAGCAAGTAGTTGACATTGGATATGTTAGAATCCCGCAAACCGGGATGAAGATAAGGGCGATCGCAAAAAGTGCAAGATTTGGGTTGATCTCTGCAAGCGCGAAAGGATTTCTGAACCATGACGACGATCGCGATTCGTTTCCAACAAAAGACTGAGACTGGTTTTGATGCTGCGCTGAGTTTTGAGGGCGGGGCGGAGTATGAGATCAAGATCGTGAAGCCGTTTTCTGAGAAGGAGGAAAGGCGGCTGGGGTGGTATTTTGAGCGGTGGATTCATCAGCTTTATACGGACACGGTGAAGGCGGAGCAGGTGCGGCAGAGCATTTTGGACTATGGGAAGTCGCTGTTTGAGCAGGTGTTTGCCGATCGCGATGCCTATAGCGAGTATCGGCAGTTGCGGGGCAATCTGAGCCAGGTGACTTGGGAGATTGTGGGGGATGAGCCGACGTTTCAGGCTTTGCATTGGGAGACTTTGCGCGATCCGGACTTGGGGGAGGAGCCGCTGTCGGTGAAGTGTGTGATGCTGCGGCGGGGCAACTGGAAAGCGCCTGTGGCTGCGACATTGCCGCAATCTCCCAGGCTGAATGTGCTGCTGGTGACTGCCAGACCGGGCGAAGAAAATGATTTGAACTATCGCACCACTTCGCGACCGCTGATGGCGGCGATCGCCAATGCTCAATTGCCTGTGAATCTGGTGCTGCTGCGTCCGGGGACTTATGAGGCGTTGGAGCGGCATTTGGCGACGACACCGGAAGGGTTTTATCACATTGTGCATTTTGATTCGCATGGTGGAGTGGTGACGTATGAGCAGTTGTTGGCGAACGAGAAGATCGATCGCGTCTTGCTGAAGGGGCGGTATGGCGGGCGATCGGATGTGCAGCCGTTTGAGGGCGAGAAGGCGTTTTTGTTTTTGGAGACGGAGACGAAGGGCAAGTCTGAATCCAGTGGAAGCGGCGGATTTGGCGAGGTTGCTCAACACCCAGCGGATTCCCGTTTGCATTTTGGATGCTTGCCAGTTGGGGATGCAGGTGGAGGGAGAGGAGACTCAGGAAGATAGTTTGGGCAGTCGGCTGATGCTGGCGGGGATGCAGTTGGTGGTGGCGATGCGCTATTCGGTGATGGCGGCGGCATCGGGGATGCTGATGGAGCGGTTTTATCAGGAGATGGTGGCGGGTGTGCCGCTGCTGGAGGCGATGCGGCTGGGGCGGAGGGAGATGTTTAACCAGAAGTCGCGGCAGGCGTATTTTAATCAGCGGGTGGATCTGGAGGATTGGCTGCTGCCTGTGCTGTATTGCAACCATCCGTCGCATCAACCGCTGCGGCTGACGCTTCAGCGGATGTATCCAGAAGAAGAGGCGGTATATTATCAGCAGATGGAGAAGCGGTATCAGTTCACTCCGCCGACCTATGGCTTTGTGGGGCGTGATCTGGAGATTTTGAAGATTGAAAAGTCGCTGCTGCGGCACAATGTGCTGCTGGTGCAGGGGATGGGCGGCACGGGCAAAACGACTTTGCTGAACTATCTGCGGGAGTGGTGGCAGAAGACTAGCTTTGTGGCGCAGACGTTTTATTTTGGCTACGACAAAAAAGCCTGGACTTTAGAGCAGATTTTGTTGAAATTGGGCAAGGCTTTGTATGGCGAAGCGGCAGGGGTTCCGCCGCTGATGAAGGTGGTGACGACTTTGCGATCGGGCTGTGCCACAACGGGGCTGCCGTTTGCGCTGATTTTGGACAATTTGGAGTCGGTGACGGGGCAGGAGTTGGCGATTCAGAATACACTGCCGATCGCAGAGCAGGCGAAGATCCGCGATTTTTTGGGGCGGCTGGTGGGGGGCAAGACCTTTGTGGTGTTGGGTTCGCGCAGCGATGAGGGGTGGCTGCGGGATGCGACGTTTCGGGAGGCGATGTATCCGCTGAAGGGCCTTGATCCGGAGTCGCGATCGCGGCTGGCGGAGAAGATTTTGCAGCGGCTGTGGCAGGATGAGCCAGAGCGGGTGGAAGCCACCCGGAAAGAGCCGGAGTTTTTGCGGCTGATGAAGCTGCTGACGGGGTATCCGCTGGCGATCGAGGTGGTGCTGGCAAATCTGCGGCGGCAAAGCCCGACTGAGATTTTGGCGGGGCTGGATGCGGCGGATGTGGGGCTGGATGCGGAGAGCGGGGATAAGACGAAGAGTATTTTGAAATGTGTGGAGTATTCCCACAGCAATTTGTCGGTAGCGGCGCAGCGGCTGTTGCTGTGTTTGGCTCCGTTTAGTGGGTTTATCGATCGGAGCTTTCTGCCCAACTATGCCAAGCAATTGCAGCAGCTAGAGCCGTTTCAAGCCTACGACTTTGAGGCGTTTGATAGCGCGATCGAGGAGGCGATTCACTGGGGTTTACTGTCGCCGCTGCGGGAAGATTTGCCGCAACTGCTGACGATTCAGCCCGTCTTTCCTTATTTCCTGAAAACCAAGCTCAATGAGCTAGATGAAGCGACTCGCGAGGCACTGCAAACCGGATTTAAGCAGCACTATCAGGGACTTGCCGCTTCTTACTACCAGTCAATGGAGTCCAAGCAGCCTCAAGAGCGGCAGTTAGGCATCCAGTTTTGCCAATGGGAATATGAAAACCTGTTTCATGCCCTGCAAATTTGCCTGGATAGACAAGAGAGCGTTAATATTTTCTTCTGCTTGTTTGATTATCGCAGTTTGACGAATGATTTCCAGAGCCGGTTGAAACTCTCAGAGCTTGTATGCCGGAAAGTTGAACAATATCCTGTCGAATTTTTACAAAGCAATGAAGGTTATCAAGTCGCTTTTACTGCTGAACGATTAGCACTTTGTTATCTGGAGACTCAGCAATATGAAGCAGCACGAAAGACTTATCAACAGTCTATAGAACTCTACACACAAATCGGCGAAGTCGAAGAGCGGCAAAAATCACTTTGGAGGGCAACAGGCTTCCACCATTTGGGCATAGTAGACCAGAAATTACGGGAGTATGAGTCCGCCCGCCGCAACTATCAACAAGCTCTCGAAATCAAAATCGAATTTGGCGATCGCTATACCCAAGCCCGTACCTATGGACAGATAGGAAATCTTAATTGGGAATTACGGGAGTATGAGTCTGCCCGCCAGAACTATCAACAATCCCTCGAAATCTTCATCGAATTTGGCGATCGCTACTCCCAAGCCAGCACCTATGGACAGATAGGAAATCTTAATCGGGAATTACGAGAGTATGAGTCTGCCCGCCGCAGCTATCAACAAGCCCTCGAAATCCGCATCGAATTTGGCGATCGCTACGAGCAAGCCAGCACCTACTACCAGTTGGGCAGAGTAGACCAGGCATTGCGGGAGTATGAGTCCGCCCGCCATCACTATCAACAATCCCTCGAAATTTTCATCGAATTTGGCGATCGCTACTCCCAAGCTGACACCTACTACAATTTGGGCATAGTAGACCAGGAATTACGCGAGTATGAGTCCGCCCGCCGCAACTATCAACAAGCTCTCGAAATCAAAATCGAATTTGGCGATCGCTACTCCCAAGCCGGCACATACCACCAGTTGGGCATGGTAGACCAAGCGTTACGGGAATATGAGTCTGCTCACTGTCACTATCAACAAGCCCTCGAAATCTGCATCGAATTTAGCGATCGCCACTCCCAAGCCAGCACCTATGCCCAACTAGGTTTGTTATCACAAGAACTAGAAGAATTGCCGGAAGCTCAAACGAATTTATTACAGGCGCTACAGATTTTTGCTGAATATCAGGATCAGCATATGGTAGGTAGAGTCATGAAGAGTTTTGCCCGTATTCACCGCACCACCCAAGATCCAGAACTGGTTGCGGCTGTTGCTCAGATTGTGGGTTGCACCGTGGAGGAAGCGCAAGAGGCGATCGAGGAGTGGGGTAAGGAGGAGTGAGCGATCGAGTTTGGAGAAGCGCGGAGGTAGCAGATCCCCGGCTTTTTCGGAAAAAGCCGGGGATCTCAACGCCGAGGCGATCGCCCCCACCTAGCCACCCGATCGCAAATTCTCAATCCCCGCCGTTACCTTAGCCGAAGTAATGCGATCGCCCTGCTGAATCTGCTGCACCGCTTCCATCCCGGAAGTCACATAGCCAAACACCGCATAGTTGCCATCCAAAAACGCCAAATCTTGCAGCGCAATATAAAACTGAGCCGAGGCAGAATCAGGCGGTGAAGATCTTGCCATCGCCACTGCCCCAGTCGTGTGACGCAACTGCGGCGCAGCCGTCACCTTCGCCTCCTCCAAAGTCTTGCTATAGACGATCGGAGCCGACCCTTCCGGCTTAATCTCCAGCGGAATATAGCGAGGCAAATTGGTTTTCGGATCAGTAAAGCTGCCAGTACCCAGGCGATCGACCGGGAAACTAGGATCTTTGCCCTGCGGATCGCCCCCCTGCGCCACAAAAGGCTGCGGCTCATGAATCACCCGATGAAACGCCAGCCCATCATAAACACCCCGATTGACCAAATCGACAAAATTCCCTGCCGTAATCGGCGCATTCACCCCATCTACCTTAATGACGATCGGCGACCCTTTAACCACCATCTCAACGGTCGCCTCTCCCGCCAAACTCGGTAACTTCCGAAATTGTTCGCTCAGATCGGCAGGCACCGAAGCCGAAGCGGTAGCCGATGCCGTAGTGCTTGCGGTACTGGCACCTGTAGAACTGCTAGCAGAAGGAGCAGATGCCTGATTCGTGGTGCATCCGCCGAGAAAGAGCGCTCCGATCAGGGCGATCGAAACCAACCAGCGATAAAATTTTGTTTGCATCATTCCAGCAATAGTGAACCGTACTGTGTGAATACTCCGAACCCTAAATCCCTCTCCCAGAGCGGCTACCGTGTATGCACATCTTTGCTCGATCGCCAAACGTCCTCTAGCCCCCTAAATCCCCC
>JBBSFA010000059.1:0-9008 GCA_038239185.1 Elainellales cyanobacterium
AGGCTGGGACACATATAAACTATCAGCGGCACGTTTAAAGCTGCCCTCAGCGGCGATCGCTTTAAGAATGCGTAACTGATCCAAAGTAAAAGGGAGATCAGACATGGCTGCTAAATCTAAACGAGGGAAAAGCCAATAAAGCGATTTGAAACGAAATGATTCTAAACAAAGTGATAAAGAGGGCGAATAGAAAAGAGGGTTTAAATCGTTAGTCTGACTGCTGCGACACTCGGGTTCACAGCGCTTCTAGAGTGTAGCTCCAGAAGGGTAGTTTGGATGATGAAGCTGGAATGTTGGAGCAATCGGCTCTTTACAAGAGACTTGCACGAGAGACTTGCATCGCTTAGATCCATGATGTAGCACTTCGGATACGTTTATGAAACTGGAGGTTATTCAAGACTTTCTGAATTTACCAGGAATTATCGGTGTAGCTCTGCTCAGCGCTCGATCGCGCCCTTATTTTTGTGGAGTCGATCGGCTGCTGAATTTTCAGCAAAAAGCGGCGATTGCCCAAGAAATTCAGCAGAGCATTGACACTACGCCCGCAGGCTTCGAGTCCTTTGAGTTTCAATTTAACGGGCATCGGGTTCATCTATACAAATTAGACCATGGTCTGATCCTCCTTGTGCTTGCGCTCAATCGTCTTGCCGACACGCCTCATCTTGAACTGGTCGCTCGTTTTAGGCTTGAACTCCAAAACAGCCTTGAACTCCAAGCTGGTATCGCTGATGCGATCGAAACCTTCCGCCAGTTTGCCGAAGCCTCCCCTTTCTCCAAATTAACTGAGCCGCAAGCCGCGAAACAGACGAGCGAAGCGCCGCCACCTCAACCTACTGGTGAACTTTCTCCGGCTTTGCCCCCCGTTCTGTTCTCCGACCTTTTAGCTGCCCTCAACCAGCTTAGCCGCTTTGGGATACAGTATCTTGGGGCAAAGGTGGTGACCAATAATTGGCAGATGGTTCGCCCAGATATCCCGTGGCTGAGCCAGTTTCAGATCGATCCCAAAGGGCACTTCAGTTTTTCAGGACAAATGAACCCGACCACGCTTGTCTCTCTGGAGCAGCAACAGCAGATCCAGCAGTGGGCGGCGGCTTTTATCGATCGCTGTAGCCAAATCATTCGGACTTTCCCCAAAACGGTTCGCCAAAAAGGGCTAAATGACCACCAGCAAGAACTCCTGTTGCCTCACCCTTAACCTTTCAAACCCTCGACAAATAAGGAAATTCTTTACTCATGGTAAAAATTGTTCGCCTAGAGCCGATCGCCCAGGAAACAGCGGTCGAAACCAACGGCAACCTGCTGTCGGTGTTGATTAATAAAGACCTCGACGTGCTGCGGGAATGTGGCGGTCGTGGCATGTGTGCGACCTGTCATGTTTACGTCAAACAGGGCATGACTGCCCTCTCGCCCGTGAATCGCCGTGAACAGCGCACCCTGGAGGTGATTACCTCTTGCAAAACCAATTCACGGCTTGCCTGTCAGGCTCGTGTTTTGGCGAACGGGGTGATTGTGGAACTGCCCCCGGGGATGTACATCAATTCGATCAAAGACATTGAGGCACTGATTGGGCGGCGAGCAGAGCAGAACCTTTTGCACCCTGTCACGGGTCAGATTTTGGTGGAAGAAAGCAAGCTGATCACGCGATCGATGCTGAAACAGATCGAAAGCTCTACCGACTTTAATTACGGGAGATTTTTCTCTAACAGCAGCGACGTATGACCTGTGGCGCGTGTGACCTGTGGCGTGTGACAATACTTTGTAGGGTGTATAGCAATCAGTTTGATTCACATCCTGCGGAGCAGCAACCATGTCCGTCCACCGTAAAAGTGTGTTTTCTGATCTTTTCTTTTTTGGAAATTTAACCACCGATGATTTAATCAATCCCGGCAGAACCATTAGGGGTAGCGATCGGTCTGAGACGATTTTTGGCACAGACAGCCGCGATGACATCCGTGGACGAGGCGGCGATGACTTGATTCAGGGCTTTGGCAGCGACGACAAGCTGTATGGCGACAGCGGAGATGACTGGATTCGCGGCGGCGAGGGCGATGACCAGATCTACGGCGGCAATGGCGACGATCGCCTCAGCGGCAACGACGGTCGCGATACGATCTACGGCGACGATGGCGACGATGATTTGGCAGGAGATGACGATCGCGATCGGCTGTTTGGCGGCGATGACAACGATGATTTGCACGGCAACGACGGCGACGACCAACTCTCTGGTGACAATGGCGATGATCGCCTCAGCGGTGGCGCTGGCAAAGACCAACTGATTGGCGGCAGCGGCGAGGATGATCTATTTGGCGATGAGGATGGCGATCGCCTACAAGGCTACGACGGCAACGACAACCTGGATGGCGGCAGCGGCAACGATCAGCTCAGCGGCAATCAGGGAGACGATACGCTGCAAGGCGGCGATGGCAACGATCGGCTAGACGGCAATCCTGGCAGCGATCAACTGCTGGGCGGCAACGGCGATGATATTTTGGTGGGCAACGAAGGCAACGATTTCCTGAACGGCAACGCAGGCTTCAATACGCTGACGGGAAATGTGGGCAGGGACATATTTGTCCTGAATCGTGGGCAAGGGCGCGACACCATTACAGACTTCAAGCATCGGCAAGATTTGCTGGGACTCTCCGGCAATCTCAGCTTTCGCCAGCTCACGATCGTGCGCGGTCGAGCAGGCGGCACAGAAATTAAAGTTGGCAAAGATCCACTTGCCTTTTTGCCTAATGTGAAGCCCAACGTGATCACAGCCGCAGACTTTACGGTGGTTTAGATTTACGGTGGTTTAGATCTTGGGCACATACCAGCCGTGCCGATAGCTCCATGCAATGTTGTCTGGATCATGGTCGCGTGCCCATTCGCTGAAGTGCTCCTGGTGCCGCATTGTCCGAACGGCGCTGCGGGTTGTTTTGAGGCGATGAGCGAGCTGTCTGCTGGTGAGCTGAGCGGGCGGCAGTTGATCGAGCATTGCCATGTAGGCATCCCAAAACAGAACCAGGCTACAGAAAATGATAAAAGCGACTGCCTCGGGTCGCTTGAATAGGTCGGGAATCTCTGGTTCGGCAGGAGGGTCAGGATCGATCGCGTCTGGATCAAGGACGATCGTTTTCTGCCAAGCAGGAATTCGATCGCCTTTCTGCCGACCGTAAACAGTAACTTTCTGAATCGAATTCACCTGAAGCAGCCGCAGACCTGCCTTGACAAAAGCCACGACTTTTCGTTGGGTTAAAGGCGAAGCTGCCTCTAGCAGCAGATACAGCCATTTTTCGCGCCGCCGCGCTTTGACTTGGACACCCTGCGAGTTCAGCGATCGATTTAAGACTGCGGCAATGGCAACTGGATCACCTGTTTGAATCAGTGACAGTGTGGACATAGCAATACCCTGCTTGCGATCGGTCTTCTCAGGTTTTTATTTTCCCATGTTCTGCGAGTCCTCGCTCTGAAGGAGTGCGACGAGGGTATTGACAACGATCTGAGCCGAGCCAGCGAAAAAGTCTCGATCGATCGTCTCTAGCGTATCGGTGGGCTGGTGGTAGTTGGGATTGCGGAAGTTGGCGGTGTCGGTGAGCAGAACGGCTCCGATGCCGATTTTCCAGAAGGGCGTATGGTCGCTGCGAACCAAGTCAGGGGCAAGTCCGGCTAAGGTGGGTATAGAGAGGGCGAGGACGGGCGGCAGGTTTGGCAGCGCTGCCTGTTTTGCTGCCTGTGCCATCGGCTTTGCTGCCTGCGCCACGCTTTCCGCTAATTCTGGATGCGCCTGATCGCCGATCGCCGCGAGAAAGTCACCGCGATCGGTGGGCGGTTGAACTGGCAGGGGTGGGTAGGTTTGGCATCCTGCCGTTTTGCAGGTGTAGCCAATCATGTCCATAATCACCGCTCCTTTCAACCGTTGAGGCTGAGACAGCTTTTCGACAAAGATGCGACTGCCAACCAGCCCCAACTCTTCTAAGTCGAACAGAACAAGCTGAAGCGATCGCGGCGTTTCGATCTGAGCTAGCAGCCGCGCCGTCTCCAAAATTGCGGCAACTGCCGTGGCGTTGTCGTCGGCTCCGGGAGCTTTTTCAACGGTGTCATAGTGTCCGCCCAGCAGGATCGTGCCTGCCTGCGGGTCAGTTCCGGCTTTCTCTGCCACGATATTGGCTCCGCCGTCGAAGCCTTGCAACTGCGGTGTCCAGCCTGCTGCCTCCAAGGACTGCATGATGTAGTCGCGGGCGCGTTGGCGATCGCTCTCTGCAAAGCGGCGAAACGAGAGGGCTTTGAGATCGGCAAAGAGGCGCTGACGATCGATCAAAGGCGCTGAAATCGCGGAGATCTGTTGAGCAAATCCAGCGTTGGCTTCGCTGGAGGGCGATCGCATCTGGCTCTGAACCCAGCCGCCGCAAATGCTAATCAAAGTGACGGCAAACAAAATTAGCCAGAGCGATTGGCGTTTCATGGTGGCGCTTCTCTATGATTGGACACATCTTTATGATGAGATATATCTCTTTGCAGCATACGCCAATGTCGATCGACTTTCGCAATACCAACTCTGTCTGGGCATCTATCTTGGCTGAAACGCTGCATCGATTGGGCTTAGAAACCGCCGTCATCTGTCCCGGATCGCGATCGACTCCCTTGACGATTGCCTTTGCTCAGCATCCGCAGATTGAAGCCATTCCGATTTTAGACGAGCGATCGGCGGCATTTTTTGCCTTGGGGATTGCCCGTCGCAGCCAAAAACCTGTCGTGCTGATTTGCACTTCCGGTACGGCAGGGGCAAACTTTTATCCGGCGGTGATTGAAGCGCGGGAGAGTCGAGTGCCGTTGCTGCTGACGGGCGATCGCCCCCCCGAATTGCGCGACTGCAACGCCGGACAAACGATCGACCAGCAAAAGCTGTTTGGCACTTACCCAAACTGGTACAGCGAGTTAGCCGTCCCTGGCTTAGAGTTGTCTATGCTGGCTTATCTGCGGCAAACTGCGATTCAGGCTTGGGAAAGCGCAATCTATCCGGTAGCGGGCGCGGTTCATCTCAATTTGCCCTTTCGCGATCCGCTCGCGCCGATTCCGCAGATGGAAGCGCAGCAGTTGGGCGATCGATTTCCAGCAAAGTTCTTTGAGCACCTCGATCGTAGCCAGCTTCGGGCAGGATCTTCTGCGATCCCGCTTGGCACAACACCAGCTCTGCACAGGCTCTCCGATCGCGGCATTCTGATTGCGGGTGTCGCTCAACCCGATTCGCCTAAGCTGTACTGCGAGGCGATCGCTTATCTTTCGCAATTATTTTCTATTCCGGTTCTCGCAGAAGGTCTTTCGCCGCTTCGCAATCATGCAGACAGCAATCCTAATTTAATCTCGACCTATCCGTGGATCTTGCGCGATCGCCAGCAAGCAGAAGCCTTAGCGCCAGATTGGGTGATTCGGGTTGGGGAAATGCCCACCAGTAAAACGCTGCGAGAATGGCTCATGCAGAAACAGCCGCAGCAGTGGGTGATTGAGGCAAGCGATCGCAATCTTGATCCGCTGCATCTGCAAACCACGCATTTGCGATGCTCGGTAGAGCAATGGGTGGCAAGCTTTTCCAGCTCTTTGCCCAACGTTGCCGCACCGAGTCATTATCTGAAACTATGGCGAGAAATGGAACAGAGAACGAGAACGGCAATGGATCGATCGCTCAGCGAAACCCGTAAATTATTTGAAGGAAAAGCTGCCTGGTTACTCTCGCAGCACTTACCTGTGGGAACGCCAGTATTTATTGCGAACAGCATGTCTGTCCGGGATGTTGAAACTTTTTGGAAGCCGAATAATCTGAGAATTCAGCCCTTTTTTAATCGGGGTGCAAATGGGATTGATGGCACTTTGTCTACGGCTTTAGGGGTTGCCCATCGGCAGCAAAGCGGCATTTTACTCACGGGCGATCTGGCACTGCTGCATGATACCAATGGCTTTCTGATCAGCGCCACGCAAAAGTTCGTCGGACATTTGACGATCGTGCTGATCAACAACAACGGCGGCGGCATTTTTCAGGCTTTGCCGATCGCGCAATTCGATCCGCCGTTTGAAGAATTCTTTGCCACGCCTCAGTCGATCGACTTTGCTCGGCTTTGTGCAACCTACGGCGTAGAACATGAATTGCTCCAATCCTGGGATCAGTTTGTGCAGCGGCTAAATCCGTTGCCGGATGCAGGGATTCGCGTTCTGGAAATCCGTACCGATCGCCAAGCAGATACCAAGCAGCGATCGATCGGAATAGCGGTTTGAACTACGCTACGATTTGGATTTGATTAGAATTTAGAATAGGTTTATTGCTCAGAGCTGCGATCGCCACGGATGCACCGCCGCCAATGCCATCGGCATCAAACGAAACAATCCCATTGCTATAAAGAAAGGTTGGATTCGCGCTAATCGGCTGGGTTCCGTTCACAAAAACGCCCGTAGCAGCAGCCTTGGTGCTGAGACCAACTCCACCGACTAGCTTGCCAGAAAACCCGCCCGCCGAAATCCGCAGCAGATCATCAGTGCCAAAATCTGTGATCGTATCCATCCCCTCACTGGGTCGTTTGTAGATATAGACATCGGCTCCGCCGTTTCCCGTCAGGAGATCGACTCCGCCGCTGCCTTCAAACACATTTGCCCCTGTGTTGCCAGTCAGCACATCATTGAACGGCGTGCCAACGATGTTCTCGATGCTGATCAAACGGTCTTGATCCACTTTGTAAGTGCCCTGAGCCGTGCCAACTGCCGCAGCCAGCCCATTAAACCAAAGATTGCCCAGTTTGCTGTAACCGCCGTCATTTAGATGCACCCCGCTGCTGACGGCGCGTGGGGATAGATCGGCAACAGTCAGGCTGCTGGTGTTCACAAATGAAACCCGCGCCGTTTTTTTGCTGGCAAGTAGCTTCGGAATGCCCGCGTTGTAGTCCTTAATTTTCTGAACATCTGCGGCTTGTCCCGCGACGCTCTTGTTTTCATCGGCTTGGGGATCGATCGGCGGAACGGCTGCCACCAGAAGTTTGACATCGGGTGAAAAGCTGATGATTTTATCGATTAATTGGCTGAGCTTGCCCAGCATTTCGGCGGCAGTGTCTGGGATGAAAATATCGTTTGTGCCAATCATCAACAGCACCACATCTGGCTTTTGGGCGTTGAGGAAAGGAGAGACTTGGGCATTAATCTGGTCGATATTATTGCCGCCATGCCCTTCATGGTCGATATCCCCCAGTCCGCCGCCGCCATTCATCAAAGTGCCAACAAAATCCACCGAGAGTCCACTCTGGACAAATTTACTCCAGAGCACAGAGCGGTATCCCGCATTAGGAGCTAAACCGCTTGCCGTCACGCCCAAAGTCAGCGAATCTCCCAACGGCATAATCCGGGCGGTTCGGGTGGAAAAGCCTGCCGCCAAATTGACCGTCACGCCCGCGATCGCATCGCCAAAGTCTGCGGTATCGTTGCCCGCACCGCCATCCAGCGTGTCGTTGCCCGCACCGCCCAAGAGGATATCACTGCCACCGTTGCCGCGCAGAGTATCGTTGCCGCCCAAGCCGCGAATCACGTTGTTTTCTGCGCCACCCGCGATCGTATCAGCCGCATTGCTGCCGTTGATTAACTTGGCAGAAAGGATGACCTTAAAGATTCCCAGCACACCCGCTGGCGAAAAGTTGCCAACTCCATCGCTGACTTGATTCGCCAGTTGGCTCACGGTATAGGTGCCGTCATCCTCTCCGTACCAGATGCCGCCCGGTGCGCCGATCCGATAGGTCACCGTGCGAATCGATCCGGTGCTAGAACTCTGTACTTGGACGATCGCCGCTTGCTGGCTATAGCCCTTGGGTCCGCTGACCAAAACATCATTGCTGTCCAGCGTGCCAGCGTTGACTGCCTTGTTGTCGCTGTAAGTCACAGTGAAATCGTAGGTCGTGCCACCGTTCACCGTTAAATCGGGTGCTACGAGCTTAGCCGCAGGCGGTGTGGTGTCGATATCAATTTGAAAAGTTCCCAGTTTGCTGCCAGTTACAGCGACATTGTCGAGATCAGTGACCTGATTGGGCTGCAAGATGATGGTGTAGGTGTTGCTATCTTGCTCTGACCAAATGCCTTGGGGTGCAGCAATTCGGTAGGTCGCAATCCGGGGTCTGCTGTCGCGGGGCTGATCAACCCTGACAAAAGTGGCTTTTTGTTTGAACCCAACGCTGTTGGTCACCTGAATATCGGCATTGTCCAGCGTACTGACCTTAATGCCCAGGGCATCGTCATAGGCGATCGCAAAGTCATACGTAGCGGTGCGGCTGGTGAGCGTCGGGGCGCTTATCAGTTTGGCGGTTGGAATGGCAGGGTCTGGAATGGTGACCTGAAACGTGCCTAGCTTTTGTTTAGGCGCACGGCGATTAAATCGCTTTCCTGCCTGACGAAAAATCTGATAGGCGGCGTTGTCGAGGTGTTCCCAAGTGCCACCAGGCGCTTTGAGCTGATAGCGCGCCGTGGCGACGGTATGCCGTTTGTTTAGCGAAATCCGTGACAGCGTTGCCTTCTGTTCAAACTTGAGGCTAGGGGCAAAGACCTCAATCACCTGGTTTTTGAGGCTGGTTTTTTTAAGATCAGCGCCTCGGTAGGTGACTTCTAAGATCTGATTGGCGCTTTGGGGCGCTATGAGATTAGTGGCTTTCAGCGTCGCTTTCACTCTGGAGCGATCGCCAAGCTTACGGGCGCGGGAGTGCGTATCTGACCGCATGAAAGTCTCCTGTCTTCAAGGGGGTTGCTCAAAATGCCTGAAGGCGGGTGATGAACGCAATCCTGCTAGTTTTACAAATCAACTCACAGTTCTAATTGCAAATACTGTGAATTACAAATAATAGTTACAGGACATAACTGGTTTGATCAGGAAAAATGAACTAATAGTGGGTTGTACTAGATTAAATAATGGTTGCAGAAGATATCTTTGGCGAAATATCTCCTGCAACCGTTTTAGGATAACTTTAGAAATGTTTCAACAGGAGCTTCGGGCGTCGATCGCAGCG
>JBBSFA010000060.1:0-8998 GCA_038239185.1 Elainellales cyanobacterium
CATCCTTGCCTCCAAGCCTTACGCTGCCTCTGCCAACTACATCAACAAAATGAGCGACTACTGCAAGCAGTGCGTTTACAAACCCACCCAGCGCACGGGCGAAAAAGCCTGTCCGTTTAACTTCTTCTACTGGGATTTTCTCGATCGCCACCGCGACAAACTCAAGTCCCAAGGGCGAATGAGCTTTATCCTCAGCAATCTTGATAAAATGCCTGCGGCTGAACTTGAAGAGATTCGCCAGCGCGCCCAAGCTTGGCACGAAGCCCAACCGACTTGAAAGACTTCGGATCAAAATCAACATTCCAACCTATTGCAAAGAGCTAGACCGCTATGATTTCATCAGGATTTGCTTTGTTGCTTTCGATCTTCCTCACCCTTGGCATTTTCAGCTTTGGCGAATTGAATCCCGCGATCGCCGGACCACCTAACTCTTCTGCCTTTTCTACGCTTGAATCTACTATTGGAGCCACTATGGCAAAAAAATCGCTTTTTTCATTCTCCGGCAAACGTCCGACCGCACTCGGCGTTCAAGCAGGTCAGCTAGTCGCTTGCCCCGATACTCCCAACTGCGTGTGCAGCCAAGCACCAGATGCGGATGCAGAACACAAAATTCAGCCGATCGCCTACAGTTCCGCGCCTGCTGATGCGTTGGCAAAACTCAAATCGATCGTAGAAAGCCAAGAGCTGACGAAAATCATTAGCGCCAGCGATGACTATTTCTATGCCGAATTCACTAGTCCCCTAATGGGTTTTGTCGATGATGTCGAGTTCTATCTCGATCGCAATGCCAATGCGGTTCAGGTGCGATCGGCATCTCGGCTGGGTCAATCGGATTTGGGCGTAAACCGTAAGCGGATTGAAGCAATTCGGGCGAAGTTTACCGAGCTGGGAAGCTAGAGTTTGGCTATGTCTAGCGATTTAGTGATGAAGATCACACCCTGAGCTGACAGAGATCGCGAACGCGATCGGGGTTGCACCTCATACTAAAAGAGACTCAACTCTAGCCGAGTCATCAACAGGGAACACACGACTTGCCGGCAGATCCTTTTGGAACCTGTCGGTTTTTTATTGTCTATTTTTCGATGGGCGATCGAGAATTCTTCCTAGGGCAGTTGAACGAAATCTGGCAGGATGGTCTAATATACAAGCCTTATCAGCCCTATGAGCCAACCCTTTCTCCCTATCATGGCTAGCAATGACCAAATGGATCTGTTTAATGTAGCCGAGTCAACAGATTCTATTCCGCCCAAAGCAGTTGACCCGGATTTAATTCCCACCGATGCCAAAGTCCTGATTCCACCCGGAACCTACAACTCAATGGAGGAAATCAAGGTTCACTGCAATCAGTGCCAGCGCTGCGGACTAGGGGCAACTCGCACCCACGCAGTCGTCAGCCGGGGCAACGTGCAGGCTCCTATTTTGATCATTGGAGAAGGACCGGGACAACACGAGGACGAGACTGGAATGCCGTTTGTCGGTCGCTCTGGGCAGTTGCTTGATAAGATCCTGGAGTCTGTAAAGCTCACCGAAAACGATGTGTTCATCTGCAACATCGTCAAATGTCGCCCACCCGAAAACCGCGCCCCGACGCAAGAGGAGATGAATGCTTGCCGCCCCTACCTGATGGAGCAAATCCGCATGGTTGACCCCAAAATTATTCTGCTGACGGGGGCATCTTCCGTTCGAGGTCTGATTGGCGACAAACGCGGGATCACCAAAATTCGGGGAGAATGGATTGAGTGGGAAGGCAGATTATGTATGCCCATTTTGCATCCCGCTTATCTGCTGCGAAATCCTTCCAAAGAGAAGGGCAGCCCTAAATGGCTGATGTGGCAGGACATCCAGACGGTGAAAACAAAATTGAGCGAATTGCAAGCGGGTCAGCTCTAATTAGGTCTTTGTGTCGTGAATCTTCCTTCTTTTTTGTGGCTTTGGCGAATCGCGGCATGGTCAATGGGTCTGTCGATCGCCGCCTACGCAGTTCTAGCCGCAACCGGACTCTGGATGCGGCATCAGCGCCAGCAAGGACAACCTCGCCCCCAGTGGCTCCGCCCTGCGCACTTTTTGGTCGGCGGCACAATGGTGTTTCTGGTACTGCTGCTGCTGGCGATCGGCTTCGTCGGCACGTTAGGTGAGTACGGCAGACTAGGGCACTCTAGCCATCTCGGATTCGGTCTACTGGTGGTGGATCTGACCCTGCTCTCAGCCTGGAGCGCAGTTCAAATCAATACCAAGCCTTGGGCGCGATCGCTCCACCTTGGGGTAAACCTTGTCCTCTGCATTGGCTTCATCGCCGTCTCGTTGACGGGTTGGAGCGTCGTGCAAAAGTATTTGCCTCAGTGAAGATTTGCCTCAGTGAAGCGACAGGACTGATCCTTCTAACTGCTTGCGCTCATGCTGCACGCGCCCACACACTGCCTCCGTTTGTTGAGCCAGTTTGAACCAGTTGAAGCGGCGATCGAGATCGTCGTAGGCATTGTCGGTGAGGGATTTGGCGTAGCTAGGATCTTTGAGAATCTCCAAGATGCCGCTAGCGATCGAATCCGAGTTGCCTGCCCGCGTCACAATTCCCGTTGTGCCATGGCGCACCACCTCCGGAAACCCGCCTGTGTCAGACACGACTACAGGCATTCGGGCGGCAAAGCTTTCCAAAGCCACAATCCCAAACGGTTCATAGAGGCTAGGAAATACGGAGCAGTCGGCAATGCCGCGAAACTGGTTTAGATCTTCTTCAGACATAAAGCCCGTGAAATAGCACTTATGCCAGATACCCAGATCCCAGGCGAGTTGCTTCAGGCGATCGGCATTCCCGCCGCCAATGATCACCAACTTAGCCGCGCCGCCCATCTCCCAAATCACTTTAGGCGCAGCGCACAGCAGCAAATCCACGCCCTTCTCATGAGCTAACCGCCCGACATAGTAAACAATTTTTTCTTGATCTACGGCAAACCGACGGCGTAATCGCCAGCGATCGAAGTCTTGACGAGGCTGTTTTTTGTCTAAACAGATCCCGTTATACACGACATCAATCTTGTCCCAGGGGCAGTGCAGGGCGCGCTCCACTTCCAGGCGCATGTAGTTTGTACAGACGATCACGCGCCAAGCCTCGGCAACGAGCTGCGTTTCTCTGCCGTTGATGTGAGTGCTGGCATCGCCGTAGATGCCGTTGTGCCGCCCATGTTCTGTTGCGTGGATGGTGGCAACCAGAGGAACTTTGAAGAGCTGCTTGAGGGCGATCGCGGCATCTGCCACTAGCCAATCATGGGCATGAATCAAATCAAAATCCCCTTCTTCCGTCAGCATTTTGCCGCCGTGCCGCCCCATGCTTTCGTTCATGTTGGCGATCCATTGGAAGAAGTCGCTACTGCCCGCCACGGGCACACGGTGAACTTTTACCCCATCCACTTCTTCATAGCGGGGAGCTTGCCCAAACTCTACTGTTAACAAGTGAATTTCGTGCCCTAGCTTCACAAATTCTGGGTAGAGTTCTGAAACATGGCGGGCAATTCCCCCAACAATGCGAGGCGGAAATTCCCAAGCCATTGCCAGAATTTTCATTGCTTACTTAACCCTACTGCTACTTAACCTACAGTGCTAAACCAAATCCAGTGCCAAATCCAACGTTAGAAATAATCTCAAATATTACGCCGAAAATATATGCCGAAGGTAAAGATCTCAAAAATCAAAAAGACTTTTTAAACCGTCGCAATCCTAAAGCCGCGCTAAAGGCTGACCCGAAAACTGCTTAAACCCTATTTTAGGGTGGCTGTGCATCTTTACTCAGAAACTAGCTTCAATTTCCATCTGAACCTTTGATCGATCGCAGTCAAAAAGCGCTATTTAAAAGTTTTAAAGCATTGCACAGCGCAAACCATGATAATCAATCAACAAATCTGTCAAAATAGTTAAGAAATTCAGCATTTGCTGTGCAGGTCGATATGGAGGCACCGCCACCCCAAGTTTTGAGTCCTGAGGCTCCGCTTCAGTTAGTGCTGTTTGTAGACAAGCGCCCAGATTCTAATGAGCGAATTCGCCAGATTCGGCACTGCTTAAAAACGCTGGAACCTGCCTGCATCTATGAGCTTCAGGTCGTTGATGTTACCGACCAGCCTCACCTGGCAGAGCGGTTTAAGCTGGTGGCTACCCCCTCTTTGATCAAAATTCACCCGCCGCCGCGCCAAACTCTGGCGGGCAGCAATCTAGTCGCGCAGCTCGAAAGCTGGCTACCGCGCTGGCAGCGCTTGGTCGAAGAGCTGATCGTCAAACGCGATCAAGACCCCAATGCTGCCAAGCCAGAATCCGGCAACGGACAAATCCGATCGGTCGTCCAGACGGCAGAGCTGATTCGCCTTTCGGATGAAGTGTTTCGGCTGCAAAAAGAAAAAGAGGAACTGCAAGCCCAGCTTCAGTTCAAAGACAACCTGATTGCGATGCTGGCGCACGACCTCCGCAACCCCTTGACTGCCGTCTCAATGGCATTGGAAACCCTAGAGATGGGCAACAACAGCAAAGAGGAACGGGTGCGATCGCGATTCACTCCCACGATGATCGCCCAGCTTTTGGGTCACGCCCGCACCCAAACCAAAGCGCTCGATCGGATGATTACTGACATCCTGCAAGCCGCCAGAGAACGCAGCGCCGAAATTCGCATCCAGCCCCAAGCGCTCGATCTCAGCCAGCTCTATGCCGAAGTGCTCGATCGCCTGACTGAGCAGTTTCAAGCCAAATCGCAGCAGCTAGAGACCGATATTCCGCCTGATCTGCCCAACGTCTATGGTGATCCGGAGTGGATTCGGCAGGTCTTTGTGAATTTGCTCGATAACGCGATTAAATACACGCCCGATCGCGGCAAAATTCAGCTTTCGATTTTGCATCGCACTAGCCAGAAAGTGCAGGTCAGCGTTTGCGATAACGGCTTGGGGATTCCGATCGAAACCCAAAAGCGAATTTTTGAAGACAGCTTTCGGCTCCAACGAGATGAAGCTAAAGACGGCTATGGGATTGGACTTGCCCTCTGTCGGCGGGTAATCCATGCTCACTATGGGCAGATTTGGGTTGAGTCTGAACCCGACCAAGGGAGCTGTTTTCACTTTACGCTGCCCGTCTATCGGATTTTGCCAAAGGGCTAAGCTTGCTGTAATTTTGTGTAATTCGATCCAGTGTCCCCCATGCCAAGTCCTTCTATTCTGCTGAATGCCGACCAGCCCCATCACAAGCTGACGATCGCCCCCCCGACCGATCTAGCGCTGCGGGGCAAAATCCAGATTCCCGGCGACAAATCAATTTCCCACCGATCTCTGATGCTAGGGGCGATCGCGGCAGGTGAAACCCAGATTCAAGGCTTGCTGCTGGGCGAAGATCCCCACAGCACCGCCAACTGCTTTCGGGCAATGGGAGCCGAGATCTCAGCGCTCAATTCGGATCGGGTAATTGTGCGCGGCATCGGGTTGGGCAATCTTCAGGAGCCAAACACGGTATTGGACGCGGGCAATTCTGGCACGACAATGCGGCTGATGCTAGGGCTGCTTGCCTCTCAGCCCGATCGCTTCTTCACCGTTACGGGCGATGCCTCGCTGCGATCGCGCCCGATGTCTCGCGTGATCAAGCCGCTGCAAGAGATGGGCGCTCAGATTTGGCAGCGGCAGGGCGGCTATGCGCCGATTGCGATTCAGGGTCAAAGCCTAAAAGCAATTTACTATCGATCGCCGATCGCCTCAGCCCAGGTGAAATCTTGCATTCTGCTGGCAGGTCTGCTGGCAGATGGCGATACAACTGTGACCGAACCCGCCCTCTCCCGCGACCACAGCGAGCGGATGTTGAAAGCCTTCGGAGCCAATGTCAGCATTGACTCGGAAACCTGTAGCGCTACGGTGACAGGCGGGGCGACGCTGCACGGGCAATCGGTCATCGTCCCCGGTGATATCAGCTCTGCGGCTTTTTGGTTGGTTGCTGGGGCGATCGTGCCAGGATCGGATCTGACGGTGCTGAACGTGGGCGTGAATCCGACCCGCACGGGCATTTTAGACGTGCTTGCTTCGATGGAGGCAGATATTACGCTAGAAAATCAACGCGAGGTAGCGGGCGAACCCGTTGCCGATCTGCGCGTCCGCTATAGCCCCCTGAAAGCCTGCACGATCGCCGGAGAAACCCTGATTCCGCGCATGATCGACGAGATCCCGATTCTGGCAGTTGCCGCCGCCTTTGCCCAAGGCACAACCGTGATCCGCGATGCCGCCGAACTGCGAGTCAAAGAAAGCGATCGCCTCGCTGTCATGGCAACCCAGCTAGCGCGTCTGGGCGCGATCGTGACTGAACAGCCCGACGGTATGGAGATTACAGGCGGTGCGCCACTGATCGGCACGGATGTCGATAGCCACACTGATCACCGGGTTGCAATGAGTTTGGCGATCGCCGCTCTCAACGCCCAAGGAAAAACCACCATTCACAGAGCTGAAGCTGCTGCCGTTTCCTATCCGAGCTTTACGGCAACCTTAGAGCAGCTTTGTACCTAAAGTGTTGTGCATAAAGTGCTGGGCTTAAAGGGCTATGCTAAGTACAGCCCTAGGTACAGCGATCGAAAATCAACCCAACGAAACTACGAGAAACTCCCTCCTGCATGGGAACACTGAAGGCATTGCTCCCGCCTAAGTTCCGGGCGGCATCCATTCGTTAGTTTATGTGGCACAGGCTCAAAAATTTCTTGCTTAGCCTTTGGACTTACCCTGTTTTGAGTCCTGATTTGAGAGTGCGACGACGCATCAACCGAACCTTACGCAAGCGCCCCGCTTGGGACAAGAGCGAGTGGTTTGCAGCTTTATATCGAGAACAAGGAATTGTCTGTCCGGTGGCTGAGTTTGCCTACACGCATTTGGAACGGTATTCGGGCATCACCTTTAGTCGGGTGCGCCCCAGCGATCGACTGTGTGATTTGCAGTGGACAAGCGTTTGCTGGTACGACTGGGAATTACAGCTCTGCAATGATTTTTACTGCCGCTTTGGCATCGATCTGACTGATTGCCTCGATCGGTTCATGCCCAGCACGATCGGCGATTTAGCCCTCTTCCTCAATCAACAGTGGTTGAAAAAACCCAGATACGACGACAAAACCTCAGCGATTTGAGCTGAATCGATCGCTGAATAGATTGCAAATCGTTCAATTTTCGTTAGGCTAGTCTTATCAGCTTATTGAGTATTTTTAGCAATAGCTGCTGCTTTTTACCTCCAGCTCCATGACTAAACTCAAACTCGATCGCCCCAAAGCCGACAGCACAGCATTTAGCCTAGAAGGGCGTTTCCTGGGATTTGCTTCTGCACCAGACGACTCCAAGCCCAAATATCTGCGGCTATCCACCGCTACAGGTGAGCATCAAATCAAACTGGCTAAAGAATTACGTCCGCTGCTTTACGATAGTCTTGTACCTGGCGCGTGGGTAGAAGTTTCTGGTTTTCAAAAGCTGGATTCAAAGCAAGGAATTCTGAAGCTGAAAGCCAATCAGGTTGTTTCTAAAAGTGCCAAAGCCTCGCCCCGTTCAAGCTTGCCTGCGATCAAGCCTGCCTGCATTTTAATTTGCCAAAAGTCAGATTGCTGCAAGCGCGGCAGTCGGCAAGTTGCTGAAGCACTAGAAACAGAATTGCGCGATCGTGGCTTGCAGGATCAAGTTACCGTCAAAGCGACAGGCTGCATGAAGCGCTGCAAAGAAGGCGCGAATCTGGTGATGCCTGATAAAACGCGCTACAGCAGGGTGCGCCCAGAGAAAGCTTCAGCGCTGCTGGACAAGCTGCACCAAAGTTGATCCTGCTAGCTTCTGTGGGCTAAATTCAAAAAAGGGGAAGCATTGCTTCCCCTTTTTGCTTGAAACAGTCCAGATCGAGTTCTAGCTAACCGATGCGGTTGATGCAGCCTGTGGAACCAAGCGGTTCACGCCTTGCTGCACTAGGGATTGTAGAAACGCCGATCGCTGGTTTTCCTGGAAAACTAGCTTGAGTTTTGCAACCAGGCGATCGAGCTTAAAGCTACCTGCTTCAGCGGGGTTGAGGCTTTGCTCCTCAAAGTATTCCACCAAGCTCAATCCTGCTAGCTGAGTCAAGTAAGCCGCGCTGATTCCTTGCAGCGTTCCACCTGCCACATAGGTCAGCGCATGGCTCTTGAGCAGCGGGGCGATCGCCTGGCTTGCCATCTCCACCAAGCCCAGCTTCACCATCTGGCTTGCCAAATTGCCGATCACCGTTTTGGCTTGTTCAATCGAAAACTTCTGCTGGTAGACTGCGCCTAAATCCATCACCAACTGAGCGTTAATCGTGGCAGTCGCCAACAGATCAAGGCTGGGGACTGGGTTGGCAAAAGCTGCTGCCGCTGCAATCCATTGGTACTGCTCAATGATAGGCTGTGCCCGCTGCCGCAGAATTTGATTCAGCTCAACTTGCGTCGCTGCCGTCAGGGCTTGTGCTTGTCGCTTCACGGTCGCAAAAATCAACTGCTGCGATTCCTGAGTCAAAATTTGCTGAATCTGTTGCAGCAAGCTGGCAACATCAGGTTGAGGCTGTTCAAATCGCTCTGTGACGCTGCCATCTGCTTGATGCTGCCGCACTTTCACAGGGGCAGGCTGCGCCGAAACTGCCAGCACTTCTTCGGCAGTCAGCAAATTCTGCATTCGATCGCGCAATCGTTGCAAAATCACCGGGCGATCGTCTGGTAAATACTGGTCTTGCTTGTTGAACAGCAGCAGAATCCGATGGTTCTTCGCAATTAACTGCTTCAGCGTTTGAAATTCTGAGTCGGTCAGGTCGCCAGCGGTGACGAACCGGCAGCGGCCGACCGTGAACGAGACCAGGGCGCCCGACGCGATCAGCTTCGTGACGAACGGGCGGCTTAAGCCCAGGACCGCGGGCAGCTCGTACGCGCGAAACGCTCGGCGGGCAAGTGCCGGCTGTTGGTCGTGTGTTGTGCTGACGGCCACGGTGTTTTCCCCCTACTGCTATGAAAGATTCCATAGCAGTA
>JBBSFA010000061.1:0-8993 GCA_038239185.1 Elainellales cyanobacterium
CCTTGGGCGGCAGCCTGAAAGGCTTCTCGATCGATTCCTGGAACTGGAATCCGGATGCCTAGGCGGACTAGAATCAGCATTCCGACGGTAACTAGCAGTCGCCCACGCAGTCCGGCAGCTTGCGCCATCTGAACGAATGTTTCTTGCGCTGTGGGTGCCTTATCTCGGTTAACAACCATGAAAGAGTCCTCTGTAGCGTCGGTTGTACAACATCTCTTTAGTAAGCTTTGTAAGCTTAAGCTTTGTAGGCTTTAAAGCAAGATTTTTTAACAAGCTTTTCTAGGTTCACTTCTTCTTAATTTAAGTGCCCAGACCCGCTTAGAACAACTGCCGCATGGGGCGATCGCTTCTGGCAGATCTAGGCACTCCTTAATATTAAATTTACGCGCATCAAAGGGACGATCGGGTCAAAAAAAGTTTAGCGCACCACTTCGCAGGTTCCGCCCGCTTGCTCAATCTTGGTGCGAGCCGATTCGGTAAAGGCAGCCGCTTTAACGCTGAGCTTGACGGAGATCTCTCCATCGCCCAAAACTTTCAAGGGACCGTCATCGCTGGTAATGATGCCTGCTTCGATCAGAGAGGAGAGGCTGACTTCAGCGTTCGCTTCCAAAGCTGCCAAGTCTTCCACATTGATGATTGTGAATACTTTCTGATTGACTAAAGGGAAGTGCTTTAGCTTGGGGATACGGCGGTACAAGGGCATTTGACCCCCTTCAAACCCAGGACGGGTGCTGTGACCGGAACGGGATTTTTGACCCCGCATCCCGAATCCGCAGCTTGCGCCTTGCCCAGCCGCAATGCCGCGCCCAGCGCGACGCTTGCGCTTCTGGGAGCCTTTTTGAGGGACAGCGTCTATTAATCTCATAGGTCTTTTCCTGTATGAATCTCTTAAGGCTTGGGCATCAAAAATTAACCGTACAGTTGCTCGATTGGAATGCCCCGCTCTGCTGCCACTTCGGAGAGAGTCCGCAGCGAAGCCAATGCGTTTGTCGCGGCTCTCGCGTTATTGAGCGGATTACCAGATCCCAACTGCTTTGCCAGAATATTCTTGACCCCAGCCAATTCCAACACCGTCCGAACAGCTCCCCCAGCAATTACACCCGTTCCGGGTGCAGCCGGACGCATCATCACTTTTGCACCACCACCCAAACCATTGACTGGATGCGGGATAGAGTTTGACTTCGTCAAAGGCACTTCAACCAAATGCTTTTTGCCATCGGCTACGCCCTTGCGAACCGCACCGATCACATCGCTAGCCTTGCCGACCCCGACCCCAACCTGACCTTTTTCGTTGCCGACAATCACGATCGCCCGGAAGCTGAGCTTTTTACCGCCTTTAACCACTTTGGTGACGCGGCGGATCTGGACGACCCGCTCTTGCCAGTCAGACTCTTTTTCTTTAGCGGCGGCTTTATTGTTACCACCCTTACCCCGACGCTGCTCTCGCTCTTTAACCATGATTAGTTCCTTTAGAAGTTCAGTCCACCTTCTCTAGCAGCGTCAGCCAATGCCTTGACGCGACCGTGATACAGGTTGCCGCCGCGATCAAACACGACATCTTGAATGCCTTTGGCGATTGCTCGTTCTGCAATCAGCTTGCCGACTTCGGTAGAAGCATCGCAGGTAGAGCCAGTCTCTAGTTTAGAGCGCATCTCTGCTTCCAGGGTGGATGCAGAGGCCAGCGTGTGCTGTTTTGAGTCATCGATCAGTTGGGCATAGATATGCTGATTGGATCGAAAGATTGCCAATCTGGGGCGATCGGTAGTGCCTATCACCGTACGACGGATTCGGGTGTGGCGACGACGGGTCGCGTCCTTGCGAGTCATCTTCATTACTTCTTACCTGCCTTACCTGCCTTGCGTCTAACCACTTCACCTGCGTAGCGAATCCCTTTGCCTTTGTAAGGCTCTGGTGGGCGAACCGCTCGAATCTTAGCGGCAGTGTTGCCGACCAGCTCTTTATTGATGCCGGTGACCAACACGTTCGTGTTGTTCTCCACCGCAATTTGAATGCCTTCCGGTGGTTCAATTTGTACGGGATTGCTGTAACCCACGTTTAGAATCAGGTTGCGTCCTTGAACTTGGGCACGGTAGCCCACGCCCTGGATTTCTAGCCGCTTCTGAAAGCCTTGCGATACCCCTTCTACCATATTGGCAACGAGGGTGCGGCAAAGTCCGTGGCGCTGGCGGGCGTTCCGCGATTCGTTGCGGCGGTTTACTAATACCGTTTCGCCTTCCTGAAGCACTTCGACTTCGGGGGGCAGGGTGCGAGCGAGTTCACCCTTGGGTCCTTTCACTGCGACATCCTGTCCGGCGATCGTCACGGTTACTTTCTGGGGAACAGGAATTGGGCGCTTTCCAATACGAGACATGATTTCCTCCTTAAGTTCTTACCAGATGTAACAGAGGACTTCGCCACCCAACCCATTTTTGCGAGCATCGCGATCGGTCATGATGCCGCTAGAGGTTGAAATGACAGCAATACCAATGCCACCCAACACGCGGGGCAATTCCTTGCGGTTAGAGTAGACACGCAGTCCGGGTCGGCTGATGCGCTGTAAAGCCGTGATAATGGGGCGGCGGGTTTTCCCCTTATATTTAAGGGTAATCACCAGCATTTTCGCGACACCCGCTTCTTGTTCAGAGAATTCTCCAATAAAGCCTTCTGCCTGAAGCACTTGGGCAATGCTGCGAGTCACCTTCGTGGAGGGAACCTCCGTCGTTTGGTGACGCGCCAGCCCAGCGTTTCGGATGCGTGTCAACATGTCTGAAATAGTATCGTTAGCTGCCATAGTTTCCTCTTCGATGAATCTGCCTTAATTCTCCCGGAAGGGCATTCCCAACTCTTTCAGCAAGGCGCGACCTTCTTCGTCCGTGTTGGCAGTGGTGATAATTGAGATGTCCATACCGCGAATCTGGTCAATATCGTCGTAAACGATTTCGGGGAAGATCAACTGCTCCCGCACGCCCAAAGTATAGTTGCCGCGACCGTCGAAGCTCTTTGGACTGACTCCCCGGAAGTCGCGGATGCGGGGCAATGCCAGATTCATAAAGCGATCGAGAAAGTTGTACATCCGATCGGCGCGCAACGTCACCATGACACCGACTGGCATCCCTTGGCGAATTTTGAAGCCTGCGATCGCTTTTTTAGCCCGAGTCACCACAGGTTTCTGACCCGTGATAACGGCAATCTCCTTCAGAGAAGCCTCCATTGCCTTGGCGTTTTGAGCCGCTTCGCCCAAGCCTCGGTTGATGTTGACCTTCAGCAATTTGGGGACTTCGTGCATGTTGCTGTAGCTAAACTGCTCGGTTAGCTTCGGAACAACTGTGTCCTGATAGATTTTCTTTAGCCTAATCTCTGCCATAGTTTCCTCAAGATTCCCTGGTCGTGGTCAGGGAGGAATGAATTAATCTAGAATTTCACCCGTCTTCTTCAGCATCCGCACCTTACGACCGTCAGCATTGACGGTATAACAGATGCGGCTCGCGACTTTCTCTTTGTTTGAGTAGAGCATCACGTTGGAGCTGTGGATTGGCGCTTCGATGTTAACAATCTGACCCGATTCGCCTTCTTGCTGAGGTTTGACGTGCTTGGTTTTGACGTTGACCCCTTGAACAATCACGCGACTCGTTTCAGGATAGACCTTTACAACCTCGCCAATTTTGCCCTTCTCGCTGCCGGAAATAATCTGGACGGTGTCGCCCTTTTTAATGTGCATTTTATGACGCACTTTCGTTTGACTTGCCATTACAGCACCTCCGGAGCCAGCGAAACGATCTTGGTAAAGTTCTTGTCCCGTAGCTCTCTTGCCACAGGCCCAAACACGCGAGTGCCTCTGGGGTTTCCTTCAGCGTTGATAATCACCGCAGCGTTGTCGTCAAAGCGAATGCTCATACCGCTGTCGCGCCGCAGTCCTTTGCGAGTGCGGACGACAACCGCCCGAACCACATCGGATTTTTTCACCGCCATGTTTGGCAGCGCGTCTTTGACCACCGCAATAATCACATCGCCCACGCCTGCATAGCGACGGTTACCGCCCAAAACACGGATGCACATGAGTTTGCGCGCACCGCTGTTGTCTGCCACATTCAGGTAGGTTTCCTGCTGAATCATCGTTCTTGCCCTCCCTCGTCGTTAAAACTGCTGCTTTATGCCGTGGGAGCATTGCCGAGGATCTCGATGACTGCCCAGCACTTGGTGCGGCTGAGCGGGCGAGTTTCCTGGATGCGAACGCGATCGCCCACCTTGCATTTATTCTCTTCGTCATGAACCTTGTACCGCTTGGTGCGGGCAAGAATCTTTTTGTACTTCGGATGCGGAGAGCGGCTCTCCACAGCGACCACCACGGTCTTTTCCATCTTGTCGCTGACGACTAAGCCAACTCGCTCTTTAACTGCCATTGCAACCTGCCTCTATTCGTCTACCGATTGGATTTGCCGCTCTCGTTCGATCGTCATCAGTTGAGCTAGCTTGTGACGCAGATGCTTAAACTGATGGGGTTTCTCAAGCTGGCGCGTTGCTTTTTGGAAGCGCAACTGGAAAAGCTCTTTCTTCGTAGAGGCAATTTGATCAGAGATCTCCTGATCGCCTAGCTCCCGAAATTCTGAAATTTTAGATAGGGGCATGGTAGTTAGGACTCCCCGGACTCGCGTGAAATAAACTTGGTCTTAATCGGCAGTTTGTAAGCCGCTAGCCGCATGGCTTCCTTCGCGGTTTCTTCTGGAACACCGCCAATTTCAAACATGATTCGACCGGGCTTCACAACGGCGACCCAAAACTCTGGATTACCTTTACCCGAACCCATCCGGGTTTCAGCGGGGCGCATCGTCACAGGCTTGTCTGGGAAAATCCGAATCCAGATTTTGCCGCCCCGACGGATGTATCGGGTCATGGCTCGACGGCTTGCCTCAATCTGGCGGGCGGTAATCCAGGATGGCTCTTGGGCTTGCAGCGCGAAATCGCCAAAGTTGATTTCGTTGCCAGCAGTCGCCATGCCACGCATCCGTCCCCGGTGCTGCTTGCGAAATTTAGTTCTTCTAGGACTTAACATGATGAGTTCCTCTTTAATCAGATAGGGCAGACTTGAGTGCTAGGCTCAACGATCGCCCTTATCCTTCATTCGATCGATCTTCGTATTGCTGGCGACGACGCTGCTGCTGACGGCGGCGCTGCGGTGCGTTGGCGGGAGCCTCAGCTAGCTCTTGACCAGGGATGATTTCGCCTCGGAAGATCCAGACTTTGATCCCCAAAATGCCATAGATGGTCTGAGCAGTTTTGCAGGCAAAATCGATGTCTGCGCGGAGTGTGTGCAGTGGCACTTTGCCTTCGCGGGTGTATTCCGTCCGGGCGATTTCCGCGCCGTTTAGTCGTCCGCCCACCTGAATTTTGATGCCTTCAACGCCTGCCCGCTGTGCCCGCTGGATGGCTTGACGCACGACTCGACGGAAGGAAACACGGCGCTCTAGCTGCTGTGCTACATACTCAGCGATCAAACTGGCATCAGCATCGACCCGCGCTACTTCGACCACATTGATGCGAATCTGCCGATCGCTATCGCCCAAAGCCTGCTGCAAGCCTACTCGCAGCCGATCGATTCCCTGTCCACCTTGACCGACAACCACACCCGGACGCGCCGTGTGAATTTCTAGATCGATCTGGTCGGCTTTGCGCTCAATCCGCACCTGCGAGATGCCGGGGCTATCCAAGCTCTTCAGCTTCTGCGGATTCTTCTCGATGAAGTTGCGAATGATGTAGTCTTCTTGGAGCAGCTTGGGGTAACGATTGGAATCGGCGAACCAGCGCGATCGATGCTCCTGTGTAATGCCGAGGCGAAAGCCTACTGGATGAATCTTCTGTCCCACGGTACGTCCTCTGATCTGGGTGTGCGGTAATAATTAATCTTCTTCGCTTGCGCCCGGAGCCACAGCGATCGTGATGTGACAAGTCGGCTTCCGAATTTGGTAGGCGCGGCCTTGAGCACGAGGGCGGAAGCGCTTTAATACCGGACCTTGGTCGGCATAGGCTTGGCTGACAACCAGATCAGTCGGGGTATAGCCCTGGTTGTGTTCCGCGTTAGCGACCGCCGATCGCAGCACCTTAAGGATGGGATCGCAGGAGCGATAGGGCATAAATTCTAAAATAATCAGGGCCTCACGATAGGAACGCCCCCGGATTTGATCCAGGACACGGCGCACCTTGTGGGGCGACATGCGGATATAATTTGCGCTTGCTTTAACTTCTCCGATTGCCAGAGCCATAACTTTCTCCTTGAGCAATTAACGGTCAGCCATCAGCTCAACGGCTGACGCTAATCGCTTGATTCTTTTATCGACGTGCTTTCTTGTCAGACTTTGAGTGACCCTTGAAGGTTCGAGTCGGCGCAAATTCACCGAGCTTGTGACCCACCATTTGCTCTGAGACATAGACGGGGACATGCTGACGACCGTTGTGAACGGCGATCGTATGTCCGATCATCTGCGGCAAAATGGTGGAAGCGCGTGACCAAGTTTTGATCACTTCTTTTCTGCCACTTTCGTTGAGTCTCTCGACTTTAGTCATCAAGTGGTCTGCAACAAATGGGCCTTTTTTCAGAGAGCGAGACATACTTCATTCACCTGCTTCAATTCACCGTTGGTCTAAATGCCTACCCGATCGCGCCTATCTCATCACGAGCAAGACGCTACAGCGGCTAGGATTGCCGTCCGCCTCTGCCCCGCTTCGAGGTGCGACGACGACGGCGCACAATCAAGGCATTGCTCAGCTTCTTCTTCTTCCGAGTCTTATAGCCTAGGGTTGGCTTACCCCAAGGGGTTACAGGACCCGATCGCCCGATCGGTGCCCGCCCTTCACCCCCACCATGCGGGTGATCAACGGGGTTCATGACGCTACCACGCACTTCTGGGCGACGACCTTTCCAACGCTTGCGTCCTGCCTTGCCAAGACTTGCGTTCCGCACATCGGCGTTGCCAACCTGCCCGATCGTGGCGTAGCACTCGCGGCGGATTAGTCGAACTTCAGTCGAGGGCAGACGCAAAGTCACGAAGTTTCCTTCTTTAGCCACTACTTGAGCGGCTGTTCCGGCGGCTCGAACGATTTGACCGCCTTTGCCCGGAACCAACTCAACGTTGTGAACGGTTGTACCCAGCGGCATGTTGCCAAGCGGCAGGGCGTTGCCAATTTCAAACGGCGAATCAGGTCCAGAAATAACGGTCGCACCAACTTTGATATTGGCGGGACAGATGATATAGCGCTTCTCGCCATCCCGGTAGTAGAGCAGGGCTAGACGAGCGTTGCGGTTGGGATCGTATTCGATCGCCGCTACTTTCGCTGGAATATTGTGCTTGTTGCGGTGGAAATCCACAATCCGATACAGGCGTTTGTGCCCGCCGCCCCGGTGACGACAGGTAATCACGCCTCGATTATTGCGTCCTTTAGGACGGTGAACCGATTTAGTCAGCGACTTCTCTGGCTCTGACTTGGTCACCTCCGAGAAGTCTGAGACAGCGCGTTCGCGCGTACCAGGGGTATAAGGTTTGTAATATCGAATGCCCATTGCTCAGTTCCTCTGGAGATTAGACTTCGGGGAAGAGGGTGATAGAATCCCCTTCTGCCAGGGTGACCACCGCGCGCTTGTATTGAGGGCGGTGTCCGGCAAATTTGCCGACGCGCCGTTCTTTCGCAGGCGGGTTGTAGGTGTTGACCGCTACGACTTTGACATCAAACAGCCCTTGAATCGCCGCTTTGATTTGCGGCTTAGTAGCTTTGGAAACCACCTCAAAGCTGTATTTATTCTCTTCGAGCAGACGAGTTGCTTTCTCGGTGATCAAAGGGCGACGAATCAAGTCGGGGAATGCACGAGGATCAAGTTTAGTCATCGCCGTAAATCTCCTGAATTTTTGCGATCGCCGCTTCGGTTGCCACAATCTGATCGGCTGCCAGAATGTCGAAAATATTGAGGTTGCTAGCACCCATGAGCTTTAGCTTTTCAATATTACGAGCCGAGTAGTAAACGTTGTCATCGCGGTCAGCAAGGATCAATAGCACTTTAGCTTTAGATTGGATTCCCCAGCGGCTCATCGCGGCAAGCAGTTCCTTGGTCTTCGGACGAGCCAGATTTTCGGCAAAGTCCTGCACGATCACTAGGTCTTCAACGCGACCCTGAAGTGCTGTCCGCAGCGCCAAGCGTCGCTCTTTGCGGTTCATCTTCACCGAGTAGTCTCTAGGCTTCGGTCCAAAGATGACACCGCCGCCTTTCCAGAGGGGCGATCGGCTAGAACCCGCCCTTGCGCGACCCGTGCCCTTTTGTCTCCAAGGCTTGCGACCCCCGCCTCGCACTTCGGCTCTAGTCTTACTAGAAGCTGTGCCTTGACGAGCATTATTCATTTGTCGCACGAGCGCCCGATGGACGACATGGGCAGCGCTTTCTTCTCTCGCTACTCGCAAATCGAGCGAAGCCGAACCTGCTTCTACTCCTTGCCAATCTTTTATTACACAATCAACCATAATCTTTCCTCTTTCCCGGCGGGCGGTAGACCCGAATCAGCTTGTTAAATTAGCCCAGATCAATGAGCTGCTCGGCTTACTTTGCCCGTCCTACTAGCTTCTCAGGCATGATATTGAGCAATGCACCTGGCTTTCCTGGCACAGCGCCTTTAATCAAAATCAGATTCCGCTCGGCATCGATTCGGACGATCGTCAGCTTCTTAATCGTGACTTGGGAACCACCCAGACGACCCGCCATCCGCTTGCCGGGATAAACACGACCGGGAGTCGTACCCGCTCCGGTAGAACCTGGGGCGCGGTGGTTCTTAGAACCGTGCGCCATCGGTCCACGCTTGAAGTTGTGGCGTTTCTGATAGCCCGCGAAGCCGCGACCGATACTGGTGCCAACCACATCAATAATTTGACCGGGCTGAAAGGCATCTACTTTAAGCTCTTGACCCAACTCGTAGTCGCCTGTGTTGTCTAGACGGTACTCGTGGAGGTGACGCAAC
>JBBSFA010000062.1:0-8962 GCA_038239185.1 Elainellales cyanobacterium
AATGGATAAGAAGTCAGGCAGCGGCGCGCTTCCTCAAGTAATCGGGTTCGTTCAATCCGATCGCGCAGATCCTTGAGATATTCGGCAGGGTCAACCCCCGTATGTTTGATCGCGCGTAAGCGGGCGTAGAGGGCAGATTTTGCCACCGTTTGCAGGAAGTCAAAGGCGCAGCAGTCGCCTCGCCCAACGCTATCTCCAAAGGCAACTTGGTCATAAAAACAGATTTCTCGTTTGCGGCTGCTCTCGGTCATGGCTTTTGCCAGAATCTCAGACTGGCAGAGCATGACCAAGCTATGTGCCCACACGGGGGACGGGGTGTTGTTTTGAATGATCGTCTGATTCACCATGACATCGTGGGCGATCGGAAAGAAATTGCGTCCGTTGGCTTGATCTTGCAGACAGGCAATGTCACCCAGCAATGCCATGTTGATCACTTTGACAATCTGCGAGAGCGTGCCGCCAATGCCGCTACTGCGTATGGAAAAATTGACCCGCGTGCCGTCATCCGGCTGAAGCGTGAAATGGATGGTGACGCTGAGCGCCGACTGTGAGGTCAAGTCTGCGATGTTGCGCTGCGCTTGCGCCACCCGATCGCGCGATTCGACGGGTGAGACTCGATCGCGGCGATCGGCAACCAGGCGATCGAGATCCAGCAGATCTTGGTTAAATAGCCCTGTCTCGGCGGTTGGCGTGGCGGGTAGGGGCAGAGTGCCCAAATCCTCGATCGTGATTTTCCGAATGTAAAGAGGGAAGTCTTGCAGCAGCAGCTCATTTTCAGCCACTGCCTGCACCAGCCGCTCCACAAATCCAGCCGTCAGATACCGCTTGACGTAGGCAATATGGTCGCGCTTATTCCAAAACTGCTTGTGCTGCATTCCACTTTTGAGCAGAATTTTATCAATTTCTTGCCGGACGGTGGCTTCAACCCGCTGAATAAAGGGTTGATTAATCGCTGCGGGGAGGTCGTTGATCGTCGCCAAGATTTCAGGAATCCGGCTGTAAATCTGCTCCAGAAAATTGTCTGACACAGATTCAGGCACAGCAGGTAAGCTGATAGAGGCGCAGTACAGCTCTAGAAAAGTCTCATAGTTCTGCCGATTGCGGTAGAGGCGCATATTTAACAGCGCCTGCTGCAAGAGGACTTCTTCTACGCCCGTCAGCAGCCCTAATTCCTGCTTTTCTTCAGGGGTGAGCTGAATCAGCCGCTGAAACAGCATTAAGATTTCTTCGGCGGACACCAGCGGACTATAGAACTGTTGGGCTTGAGTTTGGCTGGGGCTGTTTTGGTTGATGCGTTTGATTAAGTCCACCAGTTTGGCGGTTGTCAGATCGCCGTTGCCACTCAGCAGACTTTTGACTCGGCTATTGCGAGTGTTTGCCAGCGCGATCTCTGGATACAAAAGCTTGGAAAACGCACTGTCATTGATTCCTGCCTGACACCGCTGACGCAGCTTGGAAAATAGATAACGGGCAATGCTTGCCCCTCGCTGTCGATCGAAACCATTCATATCTATTAGTACTTTTTAATAAAGATTTGTTTCGTTTCATTACAAGCTCTCTGTTTTTGTAATACATGAAGGGTTTTTAAAGAAAAAGATGTTTCCCTTGACGAGATGCTTCCAATAGTATTTACAGAATACTGGAAATTTTTGGCAAACGCGATCGCCAGGTTGGCTCAAATTTAATCCATTTTTGTGATGCAGAACACCCAAAGATCGTATTAAGAAATACATTATTTAAACTGAGTCTGTGCAACAGTACTGTTAATATGATGCACTTGTATCGTTTTATACTTTATATGGCATCGGCTTTGCGAAAACTTTCGCAAGTTCTGCTGAACTATTGTAGAAAGCCGCCTCAACTTAGCTATGCAATGATATTGACAACAGCTAGCAATCGAGCCGCAGAAAGCTTTAGTACCGACTAATTTCTCCTAATGTTCCGAAGTGTACATGCCAACACTTCAATCGATCGAACCTTAGCGAGAACCCTATCAGCAGCTTTCACCGGGACAGACCTTGCCTCATAGATTACTGAAAATCTTTAAAGGTCTTCAAAGGTCTCTATAGCTGAATGGAACGATAACCCGTAGTCCTTATATTTCCACTTGTTCCAACTTTTCACCAGCGCAACCGAAGCAAGCTTTGGGACAGTCTTCGAGTTGCTCTAGTGGGTCGAACGAGTTCGATCGGTGCCTGTAGGGGTTCCCTTTTTGTCTATTTTTTGACTAACGAGCAGAAGTCTTTTTGTTGTGCTGTGTGGAGTGCATATGGCGGACTAGGGTTTACTGACCAAAATTCCGGCATTTCTTTCAACTCATTTAACCTTATAGAGGTCAAATTCGTGTTGCTCCTCAAACTTCTCAGCTTCTATAGAAAACATTTGACACCGAATGCTTCACTGCTGCCACGATCGATCGTGATGAATAGCTCACCTCAAATCTTCTTTCAGCCTGTACCAGGTAAACTCGAAGTCTATCCGGGACATCCGCTCAGAGTATGGGCGTTTGGCACAACCTGGTCAGTGAGATGGTATGGTTCTGCTCCTCAATCTGCTCTAGTGAGTGGGCAAAAGGTAATCATCATAGGTCGCCAAGGCATTTGTTTGCTGATTGTTCCTGATGATGCTCAGTCTAATTCATCTTCTTCCGACTCTACTTTATAGCTTGATTGCCAGCCAAAGTCCAATCTAGCCACATAACCAGGAGACAAAGGAAAAAAGTATGAGATGGCAACTTCCCTTTCTGATTCCCTTCCTGACTCGATCAAAGCGATCGACTCGACGTTTCCCAACGGATAAACAAGTAGTCATTTTCAGCACTCGTCCAGTTCTGTATCAAGGCTATGATCCAAAGTCAGTTGAGACTGCCATTGCGGATTTGCAAGCCATTCTTCACGAGAAAGGATTGCTGGCAAAGCCAAGCGGCGAATATGATGAAGCGACTGAAAAAGCAGTGCAGAAATTCCAGGAAGAAAACGCGCTTGTGCCAGATGGCATCGTTGGCCCTTTTACCTGGAGCGCGCTCTATTATCCATTGCTTTCGCATCATAACAAGGTGTCTTCAGACCGCCAGCCTATCATTGAAAAAATGCAAGAGCGTCTCTGCAAGTCAGGGTTTCCAACCCAGATTGATGGAGTCTTCGGCAAGAAAACTGAAGCGATGCTGAAGCGATTTCAAAAAAGCTATGGACTATACCCAGATGGAGTTTGCGGTGCAATGACTTGGGCAGTGCTGATTGGGCAGCGGCAGCAACCCGCAGCAGCAGGCTTTTTTGTCGCTCGGCGCGAATTTGTGGAGCAGGTGTTGATGGTTGCCAATATCTTTGTGGGCATTTTTCTCAGTCCCCTAGATTCAGAGGCAATTTCTTTGCCTGTATCGTTAGCGACTGCCTATGGGTTAACCTGCGTCGTTCCACCTGTATTGGAGCGGTTACAGCTAAAGCTGTTGAGTTTTCCCCTCCTACAGTTTTCGCCGTATCTTTTGATCGGGTTTCTTTGGCATCCAGTTTTGAATGCGCTGAAGGTTTTAGTTACCAAATTTGCTGAGGCTTACAAATAATCACTAGATTCAGATCATCAGCCGCGATCGGCTGGAATGGTCACATCCAGCTCTGTGACCTTGCTGCCCAAAGTGTTCAGGGGTGGCGCGATCGCGGCTTTATTTCCCACCACTAAAGTCACCAAATTTTCTGGCTTCAGATGGGTTTGGGCGGCTTTTTGAATTTGGTCGATCGTAGTCGCGGCGACCTGTTTCTGATACTGAAAGATGAAATCTTTGGGATATCCATAGTATTCGTAGCGCATGAATCGCCCTAGCGTTTGGGCGGGAGTGGCAAAGCGGAAGATAAACGCATTCAGTACGGAATCTTTAGCGTCCTGCAACTCAGCGGCAGTAATCGGACTGGTGCGAACTTTCTCGATCTCTACCCGCGTTGATTGAATAAATGGAACCGTTGCCTCGGTTCGCGTTTGTCCACCTGCGGCAAAGGTGCCCGGATAGTCGAACTCCGGTGACCAATAAGCATAGACGCTGTACGCTAGTCCTTGTCGCGATCGCACCGTATTCACCAAGCGTCCGCCCAAGCCATTCATCACCTCATTCAGCACGGACAGCGGCGCGTAATCTGGATCGTCCAGCTTGCCGCCCAAATGCCCGATCTGAATGCTGCTTTGGGTAAGCTGCGGCTGGTCTACCAGAAATACGCCGCCTGTAGTGGCTTGTGCGACTGCGGGCAGCGGCATAGGAGGGAGCGCGCTCGATCGCCAGTCTCCTAGCTTTGACTCAATCAGCGATCGCATTTTGGCGCTGTCAAAATCGCCTGTGATGCCCAGCAGCAGATTGTTGGGCTGAACGTATTGCTGATAGAAACTCAGCAGATCCGATCGCTCGATTTGGTTCAGCGTGGTGTACTCGACGGTGCGGGCATAGGTGCTGTCTGTGCCGTAAATCAGCTTGTCGAATTCACGGCTCACGATCCCGCTTGGAGCATCGTTGCGACGGGCGATCGAACCTCGCCACTGAGTTTTGGCTAAATCTAGTTTGTCCTGTGGGAAGGCTGGCTGGCGCAGCACTTCGGCAAATAGCCCAAACACTTCGGTTAAATCTTCGCTGAGCGCACTAAATCCAACCGTGCCCATTGTCATGTCGATGCCCGTTTCCACCGATGCCGCTCTTTGTTCCAACCGCTGATTTAGGGCATCTGCCGGATGAGTTTGCGTCCCGCCGCTTCGCATCACCGTCCCAACAATGTTGGCTAGACCCGTTTTGGCGGCTGGCTCGAAGCGATCGCCCGTGTGAATCATGGCAGTGCCGCCGACCAAAGGCAGCTCATGATTTTCCAGTAAGAATACCGTTAGCCCGTTTGCTAACTGAAATCTTGTGTAGTCAGGAATTTTAATTTCTGGCGGCGGCGGCAGTTGCAGATCGGTGTAATGTCGCGGTGTGACGGCAAGAGCAGGCGATCGTCCCCCGATCAGAACAAAAAAGACAATGGCTGCTACAGCGAGGAGATAAGCGATGCGTTTTTGAGGACGACCCATATGCAAATTAAAAGACAAAGTTTTAAATGACTACGTGATTTCAACTTATTCCGCCGACACGATTTTGCCGATCGTCAAATTCTTCGGCTGGAATAGTTTTTGAGCAACGCGCTGGACATCACTAGCGGTCACGGCATCGATCGCTTTGACCTCGGCAAACAAGTTGCGCCAACTGCCCGTTTTGGCTTCATATTCCGGCAAAAGACTTGCCATGCCTTCATTAGAAGCAAGTGTGCCGAGCAGACTAGCTTTCGCTTGAGTTTTGATTCGATCGAGTTCTTCGGCAGAAACAGGCTCAGTTTTGAGGCGAGTCAGTTCGGCATCCAGGGCGATCGCCACTTCTTCCAGAGTATGACCAGGAGCAGTCAGCGCATAGAGCAAGAGCAGATTGGAATAGCGATCGCCGGGAAACGAATCGACGACGTTGACATTCAGCGCTAGCTGCTTTTGCTCCACCAATGACCTGTACAGTCGCGCCGTCCGCCCACTGGAAAGGATGCCGCTGAGCACGGTATAGCTGGCGTTATCTGGATCGTTGATGTTGGGGCGCTGATAGCCTTCTAGATACCAGGGCTGCGAGGGCAAACTCAAAGTCACTTCTTTGGGCTTAGTTTGACTAGGCGTTTGACTAAGCTCAGTCTGGGCAAGATTAGGGGCAGCTTCGCGCGATCGGTCTTGTCCAGCTTGATACCGTCCAAAATAGGCTTGCGCCAACGCTTTCACCTGGGCTGGATTGACATCACCAACGATCGCAATCACGATTTGATTCGGCGTGTAATAGGTCTGATAGAACTGCTGAATATCTACACGGGTTAATCCCCGGATGTCCTGTTCAGAGCCAATTACTGGACGACCGTAAGGATGATTTGGCAATGCCACGCCCAGAAAGGCTTCGATCATTTTGCCGATCGGCGAATTGTCGGTTCGCATCCGCCGTTCTTCTAAAATGACATCTTTCTCTTCATAAAACTCGCGAAACACTGGATCTAAAAAGCGCTCAGATTCCAGCGACATCCAGAGTTCTAGCTTGTTTGCGGGGAAGCTATAAAAATAGCGCGTGGCATCTGCTGAAGTGGTCGCATTGAGTCCCACACCGCCCGCCTGTTCCACAATCCGCCCAAATTCGTTTTGCTTGACGTAGCTGTTCGCTTTGGCTTTCGTCTGGTCAAACTCCTTTTGGAGGCGATCGACTGCCGCCACTTTTCCCTGGGATCGAGCAGTCTGGATTTGCAGGGTTACTGCATCCAGTCGATCGAGCAAGGGCTTCTCTTTTGCATAATCCGTTGTGCCGATCTGCGTCGTCCCTTTAAACGCCAAATGCTCTAGAAAATGCGCGGCTCCGGTTTTGCCAGGTTGCTCGTAGGCTGAACCGATATTGACATAGGTCATGAACGAAACGATCGGCGTTTGGTGTCGCTCCATGACAATAAATTTGATGCCGCTCTCCAGCCTAAATTCCGTAATGTGGTTGGCAACGCGATCGAGATACGGCTGAATGGTTTGGGCTGGAGCTGGGGGCGCAGTTTGGGCAATGGCGCTGGCGGCTGGCATCCAGATAATCAGCACTAGGAGCCAGCACAAGGCGATCGAAGCGAGGCGATGACGCATGGTGTGGGAGCAAGCAATAGACGATAGCAAGCGTTACAGTCTTTTAGCATAAGCGCTTTTAGCGATTTTGAGGCAGCAGCGCCTTTGTCAAGATCCCCTCACAACAAAACAAGAAATAGTATTTCTTAATACAGAAGTTTTGATTTCCTGATTAATTTAGGTTAGAATGGTAGCAATAGATACCGTTTTATAGCTTTGCCTGCCATGAATTCCTATAATAATGACCTTGATTGGGACGAGGCTTGGGAGTATCAACCTGGATTTACGGTTGAACTAGCGGCTCGCCCTGGTACTACACACAAAATTTCTAGCTACGATCCCCTAATGGTGCCTCCCGTCTGGCTAGCAGGCGATCCTAGACCCCGTTATCCACATGAGCTGAGAATTGTGTCTCGTGTCACCACAAAAGCTTGTCACTTGACTCCCCAGGCTACTGAACCACAGTGGCAGATGTGTGTCCAATAGATTTTTGTTTTTAATCAGCAAAAAGGGCGGCATTGCCGCCCTTTTTGCTGGAAATTAACTGGAGCTTAAACTCTGCTTGCCACGTTCAGCTCTCCGATCGCCCCGATCGCCTCTAGCGCACCTAACGCAGAGCTTCTGCACTGTATTCCGGCAAGCTCGTAGCTTGCTCCCTGGTCAAACCTGTGGCATAAACTCGATTGTGCTTCTGATCTACCCGAACCCGATCGCCTGCCAGCAGAACTTGTCTACTAACTACGGGCAGTCCTAAATCGATCACGATGTATTGCAACTGTCCGGCTTCATCTACTAGCACATCGCTGACTGTCCCAATTTTCTCTTCGGTGGTGTCTGACATCACGCCTGCAACTAAATCAGAGAAAACACCAAATCCCTGAACGTTGTACTGTTCCAGCGAAGCCTGGTGATTAGAATCAAAGTCATTCATTCGCTTTAAAATCATCGTGTTTCTCCCAAATCAAAATTTGCGTAGTTTGCCTAGATAATATTCCTTGAAGCTCAAAAAAGCATCTTCCATTAGAACCAAATTGCTCTATTTCTTTTAATCTATTCCGAATTAGCTAGTTCCAAAATAAAGTCTTAAAATCAATTTCCTTGCGGTTCCTTCTAAAAGTTCATCCTCCATGGGAGGGATAAATGCTTAAACCTATGCCCAGCCTAGGGTTATGATGGATGGGATTCGATCGCATTGATTCTGATATGCAAGCGACACTCGTTTTATGCCTATTGACCTTAGCGATCGTCATCCTCATCAGGTGGCTCGTGAAATTACAGCGAGAAATTAAGATCCACAAACGCATTGCAGCCGAACTGACCGAGCGGCAAGACTTTCTGAACAGGGTGATGGATGCGATTCCTAGCGGCATTTTTGTCAAAGATCCGGAGGGGCGCTTTCTGCTGATTAATCAGGCTTGTGCGGCAATGTATGGCAATACCCTCGAAGAAGCGATCGGCAAGCGCGATGTCGATTTCAATCCTAATGTAGACGAAATAGAAGAGCGTCTAGCGATCAATCGGCAGGTGATGGAAACCCGTCAGCCAAAAGTGTACGAAGCGCAACCCATAACGCACAAAACGGGTAAAACTCGCTGGTATAAGACGATGATTAGCCCGCTGATTGCCCCGTCTGGCGAGGTTCAGGGGATCATTGGTTCTTCCACCAATATCACAGAATTGATTCAGGCTGAAGAAGCCCTGCGGCAGAGTGAAGCTCAAAATCGAGCCATTCTTTCTGCCATTCCTGATCTGATGTTTCGAGCGAGCGCAGACGGGGTCTACTTGGGCTATGTCACAACCGATGCGTTCAAGGATTTGATGCCAACTGATCTACAACCGATCGGGCGATCGGTCACGGAAATTCTTCCACCTGAACTGGCACAGCAACGGATTAGCAGCATTCAGCAAGTTTTGCAGACGCAAGAAATGCAAATTTATGAACAAGCCCTGTGGATCAGAGGGCAGCTCCGCGACGAAGAAGTCCGAATTGTGGTCAGCGGCGAAAATGAAGTGCTGGTGATGATCCGGGATATTAGCGTTCGCAAACAGGCTGAGCGGGAGCTGTTGCAAAAAAACCAGCAGCTTGCTGAAGCGCTAGAGCAGCTTACCATGACGCAGCAAGGGCTAATTCACTCTGAGAAACTAGCCGCATTGGGACAGTTGATCGCCGGAATTGCCCACGAAATCAATACGCCTTTGGGGGCAATTCGCGCCGCCAGCAGCAACACCACCAAAGCGCTAGCAGCCTCATGGCATCAGCTTCCCCAGCTTTTTCAGCGATTGACTACGGAGCAGCAAGCCAGCTTTTTTGCCCTGCTCGATCGCGCCTCTCAGC
>JBBSFA010000063.1:0-8932 GCA_038239185.1 Elainellales cyanobacterium
GGTTGGTGGTCAATAATTCTTGATGGTCAACGGTTCAAATTTAACAATTTTATAAGTTATCTTATCTTGCTGGAATCATACATAGGCTCCGCACACTTTACCTCGTCCAAGAGTTAGAGCTTTAGGCTCTTCTCTGACTAAATGTATCGACTAAAGTCAAACAATCATAACAATAACTCTAGACAGCGCAGAGGGAGTGTTTCTCTACCGCAAGATAGATTTACAGAATAGTGAAAGTTGGCAACGCAGGCTTATGAAGCCGCGATCGCCTGGAAACCCCTAGCCTACGATCGCCAAGCCTCTAAAATAGCAGCGTTGCTAGCCCTAGAGACGCAAGTTTTAATATCTTTGTTGCCCGGTGTATCCCTGGCTGCCATCTGGCAGGATCGCAAAATCCAGGCGCGCCTGAGTCAGGTCTGCTCCCTCTAGATTTGCCTTCAGCAGATTGGCATAGCGCAGATCGGCTCCGGTCAGATTGGCTCCCCGCAAGTCAGCATTTTGTAACAGCGTTCCGTAGAGGCTAGCGCCTTGGAGGTTCGCATTATGCAGCTTGGCAAAGGTGAGATCGGCATCTCGCAGCTCGGCTTGTTGTAGCGTGGCTCCGCTGAGATCGGCATGAGACAGGCTGCTGCTCAGCAGTTCTGCCTGGTTCAGATTCGCTGATTGTAAATTGGCTCGCTGGAGATTTGCGCCAAATAGATGTGCCTGCGTCAAGTTGGCTTGAGCCAAGCTGCTGTTTTGCAAGATGGCGTTAATCAGTTTGGCTTTGGTTAGGTTAGCTTGTCTGAGATTGGTGTCTGTCAGATCAGCGCGGCTCAAATCCTGACTCTGCAAGCTTGCCTGCGCTAAGCTGCATTGAATACAGTGATTGTAGCGAACTAGAGACGCTAGGGCAGCATTGGCAGCTAATCCGTCGGGCGGCAGCGATCGCCCCTCCAGCCCATCGCCGCCCTGGTTCACCACCGCAGGCTGAGTCACTGCCGAACCTTCCGGCGGGGAAAACTTTTCAGACAGGCGGATGGCTGGAGGCAGAATCGCCCCAAGAATGGCGATCGAAGTCAGGAACGACTGGAGATTCATGGCGATTCAAACATCCTCTGATCGATCAACGCGATAGCGGCTGCAATAGCAAATCCAGGTTCAGCAAGAATAAGGGCGGTTTTTGCGGCAGGTCTTCCTCTATGCTGCTAGTCCGTTCGATCGCAATCAAAGCGCTCACACAACGAATCGATCCGGCGGCTAGATAGGCAGGGGGCAGGGGCTTAAAGGCAGAAAGGGGTACACGTCGCAAAGAGGGTGGCGCACTGAGCGTAATGCCGATCGGGGTTTCGGAAACGGTTTGCAGAATCAGGAGATAGGCAGGCGGCGCGGGCGGCAGAAGGACTACCGCAGAAGTGGGCGGATTTTTTGGATCTGGGTTGCCTGGATCTGGATTGCCTGGATCTGGATTGCCTAGATCTAACCTTTCTGGAGCCGATCGCGGAGCCGGAAGCAGCGATCGGGTCTTATAGTAGGTTCCAAAAATCCGCTGTTCTGCGTCAATCACCAAGATTTCTCGATCTTGATGCTGTTCTGCGTCAATCACCAAGATTTCTCGATCTTGATAAAGCGCAAATTGCAGTCCAATACCAGATGGCGCACCATAAAGCTGCTCTAGCGCCACGACTCGTTCAGCCGCCTGGATTGGCAGGGCAAACTGTGCCTCTCCAATGCAAAATACAATCAACTTTTGAGTGGCTTCGGCTCGACGGTTGGCAATCCGGCGTGAGAGGGCAGAGGACATAAGAAAACGGATATAGGGGGAAAACGCTAGTTCAAGCTCTATTTTTACAGGTATTGCTTCTGGAAATCTTCTGGAACTATACAACCAGACTGCCGATCGTTTGCAGCAAAGCCTGTTCGCTGTATGGTTTTGAGAAGTAGGCACTGGCTCCCAAGTTCATGGCAAGCTGGCGATGTTTGTCGCCGCTGCGGGAGGTCAGCATGGCGATCGGAATGCTTTCTAGCGGCGGGCTGGCTTTGACTTTGGCAAGAAAGCCATAACCATCCAGGCGAGGCATTTCAATATCGCAAATGACGGCGTTGACTTGGAGTCCAGCGCTGAGTTTATCCAGGGCATCTTGTCCATCTTTCGCTTGAGCAACCTGATATCCGGCTTTTTCGAGGGTGAGTGCCAGCAAGCGCCGCACGTTGATCGAGTCGTCAATAATGAGTACGGTCGGCGGGCGTTCTGGAACAGAGTCGGGGACATAAGTCGAGAAAGGGGGGGCAGAGTTACCTTGGAGCGGCAGAAAAAGATCTGGCGTAATCCGGCTATTGAGGCGATCGACGTTGCGATGAGCAGAAAGCGGCGCGAAGGCAGCTTGGTCAGATTGGGAGCGCTCACAGGTCGTAATCCACCGCAGTAAGTCGGGCAGATTGACCAAGGGCACAACGCGCCCGTCGCCTAGAATTGTGCAGTTCGAGAATCCTGGCGGCATCGGCAAGTCCCCTTCCACTTTGCGAATCGCCACCTCTTGTTCACCCCAGCTTCGATCGATCTGGAGTCCGACAAGTTGGGAGCCTTGCGAGAGCAATAGCACGGTGGGAACGGCGATCGCTGCTGGGGTTTCCAGTCCTTCCAGGGGGTAGGCGCGGCGAAACTCTAGCCAGCGCGACAGGCGGATCAATTGCACCATTGTCCCTTCCCAAGTGAAGGCTTCGTTGCCAGCAGTCGCCATGATTTGCTCTGGAGGCAAGAGCAGCATTTCCTCGATCGCCTCGATCGGAAATGCCATCAACATGCTGCGACTTTCGGCAATCAGCACCTTCGCCACCGACAGCGTAAATGGCACGGATAGCGTAAACGTAGTGCCGATGCCAGACTGCGTGTCTACCTTGATTTCGCCTTGAATTTGGCGCAGTCGATCGCGCACGACATCCATGCCGACTCCCCGACCAGAGAGCGAAGTGACTTGATCGGTGGTGCTAAAACCCGGTTCAAAGATCAGCGACAGCAATTCTTCGTCGCTGGCTGCCTCGATCAGCACGGCATCCAGTCCCATCTGGCAGGCTTTGGCGCGAACTTTGTCGAGTGGAATGCCGCCGCCATCATCGCGGATGCTAATGATGGTGCGGCTGTTGCGATGGACGGCGTGAATTTCAATCAGTCCAGACTCGGATTTGCCGCGATCGCTGCGGACTGGCTGGGCTTCAATGCCGTGATCAAAGGCGTTTCGCAGCAGGTGCATCAACGGATCGCCCAACGCTTCTAAAACGCTGCGATCGAGCAAGGTACTCGCGCCATGCACCTGAAGCTGGACGGGCTTGTTGTATTGCAACGACAGTTCGCGGATAGCTCTGGGGAAGCGATCGGTAACATCAGAAAGAGGACGCATTCGTACTTGCGTCAGTTTAGTGCGGAGCTGGTGGGAGGTTTTTTTCAGCTCTCGCGTAGTTTGTTCCGTATCGTCTAGGCTTAAATCGAGATCGCTGGTGACTTCCTGGATCTGGACGATCGTTTCCATCACTTCTTGGGACATCAGATGCAGATCGCTGTAGCGATCCATTTCGAGGCTGTCAAACCGATGCAAGAAGGAATTAGGCTGAACAGGTGTGGGAGGCGTATCGTTGCCAATCCGAAGCGCATGGGAGGGCAGATGCCATTCGGGTAGGGCAGCGAGATCGGAGTGGCGGGTAAGGCGATCGTAGGCATTTCGTAGCTCAGAGTTCGATCGCTCTAGAAGCTGGACTCGCTGGTTCAGGGCACGAGTAAGACCTCGCAGCCGCTTGACATGTAGCTCTAAGCCATTGCGTTCAATCGTCAGTTCACCCAAGAGGTCATTGAGTTGATCCAAGTGTTTGGTGGGAACCCGTACTGAGGTTTCAGCGATTTCTTTGACGGCTGTTGAGTTGACTGGATTATTGACTGTAGCTGGATTATCAACTGTGCGATGAAATTCAGTGGCTTTGTTGCTGTCTAATGCAATATCTGAAGTAATACCTGATGTAACTTGATCAAATTCAAAATCTTGATCAAATGACTCGGTAATCTCCTCCGTCACCTCTGGCGCGATCGCCTCTGTCCAAGCTGGCTCCACCGGAAAGTCGATGCTTTCTAGAGCAGTGGGCAGGGCCTCAAAGTGTCCGGTGAGAACTAGAGCTTGCGATCGCCGCCATGCCTGAAGCGTTTGTTGTGCGACCGTTTCAACCCGATCGGGTGGGGCAGCGGCGATCGCCTCTAGCGCTGAAGCACAGAGCTGACTAAAGGCTGAAATCTGTAGCATCTCGCCCAAGCCGCCTAGCTCCTGCGCCAAAATATCGACTTCTTCTCGCAGACAGGGCGATCGCTTTTCAATCACAGATTCCAGGCGGACTAAACAGCCTTCTACCTCCGTTTGGAACAACAGTGGGATTATCTCTTGTCCTTCTTCAGGAGACAAAATGGAGTTGGCATCTTCTGCTTCGGGATCGCCCAAGCGATCGCGCAGTTGGTTAAAGATGGGGATAGCATGGTGTTCCAACCAGTGTGAAGGAACGGGAGTATGAAAGCTATTTTCTGCAAGGAAGGCTTGGCGATCGCTATCGATCACCTGCCGCAAACAGCCCACTGCTCTGAGCAACAAGCCTTCTAGCTCTGCATCTAGCCCGATCGAATGGCGCTGGATTTTTAAGACCTTCAACGAATCTTCCAGCCGATGCGCCAGTTCGCTCAAGGTCTGGAAGCCCATCATGCTCGCGCCGCCTTTGATCGAGTGAGCCGATCGCAGCGCTGCATTGACCTTGTCAATCTCTAAGCCATTTGCTGACAGACCTAGCAATACCAGATCCAGCGTTCCTAAATATTCCTGTGCCTCATCGAGAAACTGAAGCTGAATTTCGCGTTCCTTATCGTGTGACATAAGCATGAGGAATAAAGTGGGGGGAATAAAGAACAGAGGATGAGAATGGTCAGGGGCATCGACCTAGGATTCTCCGAGGTCAAACTCATCTACCGATGCCTGCAATTCTTGGGCAACTTCTACCGTTTGCTGGAGCGATCGAGAGACTTGACGAGAAGAGTGAGAGGTTTCTACGGAAAGGGCAGCCACTTGTTTCATCAGTTGGGTGACCACATCAGAGGTTTCCACTTGCGAAAGCGTTGCCACAGAAATGGATTGCACCAAGCCGTCGATCAAGAGCGAAACATCGAGAATTTGACTGAGGCTGTCTTTGGCATCTTCCACAAGCTGCGTCCCTTCGACCACCTGCGTTGTGCTTTCCTCCATCGCTTCAACTACCTGGCTGGTTTCGCGTTGGATTGTATCGACAATTCTTTCGATTTCCTGCGTGGCGGCAGCAGAGCGGGTTGCCAGTTCGCCCACCTCTTCAGCAACGACGGCAAACCCCTGTCCTTCTTCGCCAGCACGGGCGGCTTCGATGCCAGCGTTGATTGCCAGCAGGTTCGTTTGCATCGCGATTTGGTTGATCAACGAGACGACTCTGGAGATTTGCTGAGACGATTCGCCCAGCCGTTTCACTTTCTTGGCAGTTTCACCCACGGTTTCGCGCAGCATCAGGATATTGCGGACGGTCAAATCCATGGCTGTGCCGCCTGCTTCAGCGGTTTTGGAAGCGCTACGGGCAATCTGGGCAGCCTGTCGGGCATCCTCTGCAACGGCTTGCATCGATCGCGTCATTCGTTCCACTGAGTCCAATGTGCGGGTCGTTTCTTCGGCTTGCCGCATGGCTTCATCAGCTAGGTGGCGAATTGCACTCTCGTTTTGACCCAAGGACGTATTGACGCGATCGGCAGATTCTTTGACTTTGGCAACGATCTGTCGCAGGCTTTCCACGATCGAGTTGAAGAAGTCTGCAACCGTGCCAATTTCACCCGTGGTCACATCTGCCCGCACGGTCAGGTCGCCGCGCGTCGCCCCTTCCACTTCGCCCAGCAGATTGATCAGTTGAAGCTGCAATGATTCTCGCTGTTCGCGGCGTTCCTCAGACAGCGCTTCTGCTGCCAGTTGCGCCTGTTCACGCTGGGCAAACAGATCTGCCTGCTCTAGGGCAAAACCAAACTGGATTGCCACCTGTCGGAACAAGCCAATTTCGGTATCTCGCCAAGTGCGGGGCGCATCACACTGGTGGGCAATCAGCAAGCCAGTCAGTTTGTTTTGAATCAGAATCGGCGCGACAATGTTGGCTTTGACATTGAACGGCTCTAGCTGTCCAATGTGGCAAGGAGTCAGTCCGGCTTCATAGATATTCGCAGTGGCTTGAACCCGACCCAGACGGTATTGCTCGACATACTTATCGGCAAAGCAAGGATCGGCGATTCTGGCGTTCAGCACGGATGGATAGTTGCGATCGACTGATTCAGCCACGAAAGTTCCTTCCCATTTCTCATCGAAGAGATAAACGCCAACGCGATCGGTATTCAATGCCTCGCGAATGTCGTTGATAGCTGAGGTATAGATTAATGTGCGATCGAGCGATTGCCGCATTCGCGACATAATGTAGTTTGCCTGCTGCTCCTGACGAGCCAGCGCTTCCTGCTGTTGCAGTAGCAGCGCTTGCGTCAAGGCGTAGCCCGTCTGGGTCGTGAGCTGCTGCATCAGATCAATTTCCTCTTGCTCCCAAATTCTGGGACTGGAACACTGGTGAGCGCACAGCAAACCAATCAAATCGTCACCCGTGACGATCGGCGCAACCATATTTGCCTGAACATCCAGCCGCTCCAGGATTTCACAGTGGCAGCGACTGAGCTTTGCTTCTGCCAGATTATCGATCTTGGAGACTTTGCCGCTCTTGAACCGCTCGATCGATCCGGGCAACAGGGGATCATAGATGTTTTGACCCATTGCTTTGACCCAGCCCTCTCCTACTGATTCCGCCGTAATCTCACCGCTCTTGAAATCAGGGGCAAATTTGTAAATCAGCACCCGATCGACTTGAAGGATCGATCGCACCCCTTCTACGGAAGTTCGCAGAATTTCGACTGCATCTAACGACTGGCGAATTTTCAAGGTCACTTCTGTCAGCATTTGGGCGCGCTGAGCCGTGATCTCTTGGCGACGGTATTGGGTCTGCAACACGGTTTCAGAGGCAACCACATTGTCTGCCAGTTCGTTGAAGGCATTGGCAAGTTCACCCACTTCATCAGCCGCCAAAACATTGGCTCTGGCTTTTCGATCGCCTGTTGCAAAGGCTTGGGTAACTCGTCTGAGCGCTTCGATCGGATTGACCACGGCTCGTCCTAACACGGTTGCCAGCCAGATATCGGTCGCGATGGCGATCGCGGCAATCAATAGCTGCAACAGCAAACTCTCCTGCAAAGACTTGTTCAGTCTGGTTTCTGAAGTGCCGCGCACCAGCACCGTCACAGGTTGCCCTTTGAAGTTGTGCAACGACTCAGCCGATAGAGTGTAGGTTTGCCCGTTCAGCTCAAGCCGATCCGTGACAATCTTGCCGTTTGCTTCAACGGCAGATTTTAGCAGCTTAGGATTGGGGAGTTTCACGCCCGCTTCTGCCTGCTGGAGATCGGTCTTGTCGCCTAGATTGAGAGAGCTGGAGAGCTGAAAGTCTCCATTGGATTGGCGTTGATAAATTGCGCTATAGCCGTTTTTGAATGCCGTCAGCGCCCCTTCCACTTGGGACGTTTTCCCGTTTACAATATCACCCGCCACCAATGCGCCCACGATCGCGCCAGTCTCCGGATCTTTGACGGGTGTGATCACATAGCGAATCAGCGCATCCTGATTGCTAAAACCCTGGGGAAGCGGCGGCGATTCGCTGTTTAACTCTGACCAACTGACGATCGCATTTGCCGTGAGCTGACGCGGATTTGCCAGCACCGTTCCCACCAATCCTTCTGGATCAAACCGAGTGCCCGCTCGATCTTTATTTGCATTCGCAATGATTTTTAGATCGGTTCCAACTAGCGTGGCATATTCGATCTTTCTGGCAGCTATTTCGTTCGCGAGGATTTCTCGCAGTCGCGTCCGGGTTTCCTCGGAAAGCGATCGCCCTGCCCCATGCTCTTTAGCCGCCTGGATCACCGCAGAGTTATCTGATTGCCCCCGAAAGCCAAGGATCATCTGATTCGGTTTGATGTCATAGACGACATTGGTGACGGCAAGCTCTGCCTGCGACTGATTCACAAGCTGATCGCGTCCGCTGCGGATAATTAGCCAAGATCCCACGCCGACGAGTCCGATCGTGGCAATCAGCTCAGAGGCAATTAGAGCAATCAACTGTTTGCGGCGAACGGGCTGTTCTAAAAACCAACGCACTGGCAAGGATCGAGTTGCGGGCGATCGCGAGACACCGCGATATTGTAGACCAGAGTTGCTGTGATGCAGCGCAGCAGGGTAGTTTAAACCATTACTAGAACCATTGCCAGAAGCATTGCTAGAACTATTGCTAGAACTATAACCATTGCTGGAGCCATGACTAGAGGGCGAATCTTCTGGCAAAGTTTGATTAGTTTGATTGGAGGAAGCTTGACGGGGCTGGAGAGAAGACATCTTAGGAATTCCAAGTTTGAAGAATAGGAGATTGGGCGATCGCCTCAGCATCCAAAACGAGCAGCACTTCTTGGGGTTGTTGTTGCAGCATACAGCCGCGCAGATAGGGCATTAAATTTGCTGAAACTTGTCCGATCGGGGATTGAATGGCTTCAGTTTCTAGCCGCACCATGCCCTCAACTTGGTGAACTGCCAGCCCTAGCGGGACTGATCCAACTTGAATCAAAATCACCATGTACTGCTGCGTGCTGACTGCATCAAAGACCGCAAGTCCCAACAGCATGGCTAAATCTATCACCCAAACCACACGGCTACGGCGATTCATCAACCCCAGCATTGATGCAGGCATGTTGGGCATGGGAGTGAGACGGCGCGATGGCAGCAGCATGGCTTCCTGGATATACCGCATTGACAGGACAGCGGGAATCTGTCGCGGCAAATAAAAC
>JBBSFA010000064.1:0-8911 GCA_038239185.1 Elainellales cyanobacterium
GTGTAGACACACCTTGGCAAAGATTCATTGTTCTCTCAACCTAGCTCTTTCAATCTTGCGAACCCTCATTAACAAGGTCGCAAAACTGCGCTTTTCAAATAAAAACTTCAGATAGGGTTGGCACACAATCTTCAAATTTAGAGTGCGTCCAGTTCTGCTTAAAATAGAGATTAGATTCTCAGACCTAGCCATCTTTTACATTACGACGGGTGAATGTAAAGGATGGCTGTATTAGATGGCATTGCGGAGCTAAATCTGAATACAGCCAGAGCGTGGCAACCGCTATATCTGTGATTTGTCTGTGCGGTATGACTGAGAGGATGCTTGATTGCTGCTTGAAGAGGTGTGATGCGAAAACTTTACTTTTTGGTTCCTGGAACAGGAGGCAGATTTGCCTGTGGTGGGCTATGGGCGGAACTCAAAGCCTTTGAACTCGCTAAACAGGTCTGCGAGGCTGAAGTGCTCACCTACCGACAGCGAGAGCAAAACAAACAGTTTTTGGATGACGTGTTGCGACAGCCTAACCTTCAAGATGTAATTTTTGTGCTGAGTTGGGGCTTTGATGTTCCCAAGCTGGTTGCTAGGCTGCGATCGCATCAGGTGATTTACCATGCTCATAGCGCTGGCTATGGCTTTTCACTGCCTGCTGATATACCAATTATTACCGTGAGCCGCAACACGCTGGGCTACTGGGGACAGCAGGCTCCGCACTCGCTGATTTACTATTTGCCTAACCAAATTTCGGATGAGTTTCGCGATCGGGGTGGCGATCGGGATATTGATGTGTTAGTTCAAGCCCGCAAATCTTCGACGTATTTGCTACAGGAGTTGATTCCAGCGTTGCTGTCTCAGTGTCAGGTCGAAGTGGTGCAAACTTACGTAGAAGATTTGCCGGGACTCTTCAACCGCGCCAAAGTCTACCTGTATGATTCTGCGGAATATTGGGCACAGCAGAACGTGAGCGAGGGTTTTGGGTTGCAACCGATGGAGGCACTGGCTTCGGGCTGTCAGGTTTTTTCTAGCGTGAATGGTGGACTTTCGGACTATCTCGATCCAGGGTTTAACTGTCAGAAAATTGCGGGTTATTCTCAGGCTCATGATGTGAGGCGTATTCTTAGAGCAGTCCAAAGCGCTCCAAAGGCGTTACCCGATCGCTTTTTTGCGGAGTATCGAGCGGATTCGATCGTAGATAAACTAAAAGTCATTTTAGAAGATATCAATGAATTCTTTGATTGCAAAAACGAATACCTTGAGGTGATTCAACCCTTAACAAAGCTAAGAATTCTCCAGCTAACTCTAAAAGGATCATTGAATAAACTCAAGAAAAAAGCGTTTCGATAAGAAGCTTGCCTAAGCAATGGTTAGAAATTACGCATAACAAATAAGCTTGGATCTTGCCTCTAGCCTGGGATAGTAGGCTATGAAAGCCGCTGAATATTACAGTGAACCTAATAGTGTGAATATCTGTGAACAGCATGGCTTATGACTACGATCTTTTAGTGATTGGTGCAGGGTCAGCAGGATTGGCTGCTGCAAAACAAGCTGCCGCCTACGGTGCAACAGTGGCGATCGCAGAGCCAATCCAGTTGGGAGGCGTTTGTACGAATCGGGGCTGTATTCCCAAGAAGCTGCTGGTTTACGCATCTGAGTTTGCTCAGTTGCTTGCAGAGGCATCGGACTATGGTTGGTCGCTTGGGACAGCGAAGTTTGATTGGCAGTGTTTTGTGGCAAACCGCGATCGCGAAATCGAGCGGATTCACCAATCGCAGCAGCAGGCGCTTTCCAAGGCTGGGATTGATATCATTCCAGAGCGGGCAATTTTTGCAGACGCGCATACTGTGAAAGTTGGCGATCGCCATCTGAGCGCAGACAAGATTCTGATTGCGGTCGGGGGAATGCCGATTAAACCCAATATTCCAGGGATTGAATATGCCCTGACCTCTGATGAAATGTTTGGCTTGCGATCGCTACCTAAGCAGCTTGTCATTTTGGGTGGAGGATATATTGGCGTTGAATTTGCCAGCACGCTTCAAGCATTTGGCATTGCGGTGACTTTGATAGACAAATCGGAGAATATTTTAGCGGGATTCGATCGAGAGATTAGCGCTGTTGTGCAAAAAAGAATGGTTCAGCGCGGGATTCGTATTCTTTGCAATACGATAGTTAAAGAGATCTCTCACGTCTCGGACGAGCTGCAACTGACTTTGTCGGGCGACTGTTCGGAAACATTAGCAGCAGATACAATCCTTTGTGCGATCGGGCGCACTCCTAACTTGCAATCGCTCAATTTAGAACAGGCAGGAGTCGCGCTGGCAGGAAAGGCGATCGCCGTGGATGTCTATAGCCGTACAAGTCAGGAAAATATTTATGCGGCTGGGGATTGTACCGATCGCTTGGCGCTAACCCCAGCGGCAAGGGCGGAAGGACAGGCTTTTGCCGATACTGTATTTGGCAACCAGCCTCGCCAAATTGACTACGGTTTTATTCCCTCCGCAGTGTTTGCCTATCCGGAAGTAGCGGCGGTGGGAATGACTGAAGCCCAAGCTCAAGAACGCTATGGAGCCGATGCGATCGAATGCGATTGGATTGAGTTTACTCCGCTGTTCGATCGTCTAAGTGATTCGCCTCAGCCTGCCTTCTTTAAGCAGGTTTACTTGCGCGAATCTGGTCAAGTTTTGGGGATTCATCTCGTAGGAGCACAGGCAGCGGAGATCATTCAGGGCATGACTTTGGCGATGAAGAAGGGAATCACTAAGCAGGATATCCAGAATGCGATCGGGATTCATCCCACATCAACAGAAGAATTTTTTGAGTAATGCAATTTAGCGATTAAACAGGAGCTTAGCTTGGGTAGTAAACCAAGCTGCTCCTGGCTGATTTTCTGGTTTTCGGGTGTACCACCACGCCCAAGCAATTAAGACTGCTTGGAACGGTAGCCGAACCCAGTAGAGCACGGGATGGTGGGGGATGCCATCAATTGGAATGCTGTTGATTGCCTGATTGATATTGGCCGGAAACACTGCAATAAATAGAGCGATCAGCCCCCAAGCCGCAGCAACACTGATAATCGGAACCAATAGTCCAATTCCTCCCAAGATCTCAAAAACGCCGCTGATATAAACAAGCGCAAGTGGATTGGGAAGTTGGGGTGGGACAATCCGCACAAACTGGTCGGTATGGGTGAAATGGGTGATGCCGACCGTAATGATGGCAAGTGCCAGAACGACCCGCAAAATCTCTTTGTTTCGATCGGATTTCATATAAGGCTGTCCAGTCGATCGCAATACTCTAATCAGACTGTAGCAACTGTTTTTGACGCTATTGCTCTATCCAGAGGAATGAATCCCTTGTGGAGAGCTAGAAAAATTAGCTCAACCGCGCTGTGCATTCTAAAATGAGCCGCTGGTTCATCAGCGCATAGGGCTGGATTTCTAGGGCGCGGCGGAAGGCTTGGATGGCAGCAGGGTAGTCTTCTAAGGCAGCGTAGCAGAGTCCCATGCCATGCAGCGCTCCAAAATGCACAGAATTAAGGGCGATTACCGTTTGACAGTCGCTTAGGGACTGGCGGTAATCGCCCAGGAGATATCGGAGAACCGCTCGACGATTCCAAGCTTCAGCAAAATCAGGCTGGTCTTGAATCAGATCGGTCAGGATAGCTTCGGCTTGCTGGAGTTGCCCAGAACCCAGCAAGATTTGGCTTTCGCGGAGGATATCAAATCCATAGGTGCCTTTCTGCTGAAACCAGATCTGCCACAGATTTTGGGTGGCTTGCTCTCGAATGGTTTCACTGGGGTTTTTCAGATCTTCCAGGAGCGCTTCAAGCGCAGAATTGTCCATGAAATGTCAGTGGGGCAAACGCTTTAGGGTTACGGAACTCTTTCTAAAACGATAAGCGATCGAGCGACGAGGAAGAATCTTGTTAAGGTTTGCTACGTTCCTGAGACAGATTTGTGAAGTTAACAGTAAGATTGGATATCTTCACCGCATTCATCTACTAGATAGCACAAAGCGCGAAAGCGCAATCCGACCAACTGATCGTAGAACGGGTTTAGCTTGCAGAGGGGTGGAATGTGTGCCAGAGTGCGACCGAAAAGCTTAAGGTCTCGCTCGAAGGGGCACTGGGGAGGAATCAGCTTAGCAATGCGGTGGGCGGTTTTAGAATCGCTGACTTGGAGTCGATCGAGCCAATCTGCAATTGGCTGGAGTGGATTGCGATGCGGTGGTCTGCTTGGGAAAGGTTTAGTCTGCCCAGAGGTGAACTGTCCAGGGTTGGGTTTTAAAGGGCTGCTGCTGGGGAGCGGGGAAGCAGAGAGCGTGGTGGAAATTTGAGTCATAACAAAAAGCTGCCTTTTGGCTAAACGCATCTATAGGAAGGCTGGTTGATGGGGTTGTTGGACGAGATCTTCTAGGGGTCTGGTGTATGGGTTTATCGAGGCGAGAGGCTTCTCAGAGGTGTCAGATTTTGTAGAGCACAGGTAGAACGCCGCAGGTTTGGGCGGGTTCTACAGGAACGCCAGAAGCGATCGCTTCTCTATCTCTAGCACAGATATTCTCTTGTTGGGGGTGATCAAAGCCACTGACAGATCCGGTTGGAGATTTATTGAAACTCTGATCCTGAAGCTCTGATAAAGTATCAGCTTCTTAGCTAGCTTTTATGTCTTCCAGATAACGATATTGGGTGAATTTGCTGCGATTTCTGCTGAGTGACGAGCTGAGCAGAAGCCGGATCTTGGGATTGGGCATCCTGCTGGCGCAGATATACTGAAAGCGCATATGCCATATCTCCTCGCGTCATTGGGCTAAGGGGATCAATTCGCTCGTTTTTTGTGTTGACGAAACCCTCGTGCAGAGCGGTTGCCATTGGCTTGCGTGCCCAGTTGGGGATCTGAACGGCATCCGGATACCGAGCTAGAACTTGGCTCACCGTCGGCTCTGAAAACTGGAACACGCCAAAGGCTTGGGCGAAAATGGCAAAGGCTTCCGCTCTGGTAATCCGCTGGTCAGGGTAAAATCTGCCCTCGCGGTATCCGCTCATGATGCCATTTCGCAGCACAAGCTGAATGTCCCGATATGCCCAATAAGATACGGGAACATCCTGAAGCTGGACAGCGGCAACGGGATGTTGAACGGATTGGCGATCGAGATGAAACGCTTTGACTAAAATACTGGCTAGCTCGGCTCGACTCAACATTGTGTTGATATCGGATGTGCCATCGGACTGAGGGGTCATGAGTCCAGCTTGCACGGCTTGATCAAGTGAACTAGATGGCACCTGAAGCTGCGTTGCAGCAGCCAAGCCAGTTAGCAGCAGGGTGATCGATAAAGCACCCAAAAACCGCTCCATACATATACTCCTTCACCACACTGTTTCTATGCTTGGAATTTCATTCTAAAGAGGGATTTATGACGCTTTACGGAGCAGGAAATCACTTCTGCAAATAAAAGGCACTGTAATGAAAGACACTGTAATGTTATGCACTGTAATGACATGTTGCACCCGATCGCATGTGCCAGTCTATTTGCTGTACCCTCATTTTGTTTAGCGTGAACTTGATCTTTTTTAAGAAAAATGAATCAGCTTCAATTCTTTGCTAGATCTAGGTTTCACGCTTCTCGTTGGTCTATCTGATGCAAGTTCAAGTTTGAGTTCAGCTTAGTTGTGCTGAAAGCGCGATCGCGCTTATTTTCACCCTGATTGATTTCGATTACGGCTTAAACGCTGAGTTAGACATTAGTTTGGCTAGACACTAGTCTAGACGCTACATCAGTGCGGTTAAGTTCCGCTCACAAAATTCGGTTGATGAAATTTCTGTAAATTAGTGATTCATTTTGCGATCGCTGCGCTACCCTATGAGACTTCAGGCTGTCCTGCCAAGGAACCGCTATTCGTAGGGGTGAAAACGCATTTTTGCCAATTTTATTTCTAGATGTGGATTTCCAGCAGTGGCTTTTTTCTGAATCAAGGTGTATATTTTTGCTTCAAATGGTAAATCCAGCGCCCTGACTGACAAGTAAGGCTCCTGGATTCGTGATTTGGCTTGTTTTAAGGATTAGGCATGACAAATTCTCATACGCTCTATCAACCTTCTGTGATTGAGCTGGCTCAGGCGGGAAACAGTCGAGCAGTGGCTTACTGGATGAATAGCCTGCTAGCTCCCCAAGGGATTCAAGTGCAGGTGATGCCAGCCTCCTCTGGGCAATTTTTGAAAATTGTGGCGGACTTCCAGCGACCTCGCCGCCGTGAGGCTTGTTTGGAGTTGCGCGATCGCTTGGTGCGGTTCATTTGCTATCGGCTCTGGACGCTGAACTCTGAGGTGATTTTGGGCGTGCAAATCGTGGCTCGTGTGGCGGGCGATTCCAAAGTGCTATGGCAGCAGTCTGTCCGAATTAATACGCCTGCCAATGCTAAGAAGGTTCGCCAGATGCAGGCGCAACGGCAGGACTCTAGTTTTGGCTTTCAGTTCATGCGATCGATCTTGTTGAGCAGTGTGACGTTGGCAGGGTTCTACATTGGCTATCGGCTGTTTTATGTGGAGCTGAGCCGCTTGTTTACTGGCAAGAGTCCTACACCGCAGCCGATGGCGGCGTTGGCAATGGAGCCAGGACAGCAGTCTTCGGTTCAGGCTGACAGCCTTTCTAGAACCAATAGCGCAGTAGTCGCTGTGCCGCAGCAATTCCAGGGTCAGGTGATTACCCATGTAATCCCAACAAACGGTGAAAAGGTTGTGGCTTTGACCTTTGATGATGGACCTGATGAAGCGACTGGACAAGTGTTAGAGATTTTGAAGCAATATCGCGTTAAAGCCACCTTTTTTATGGTGGGGACTTCACTGCAACGCTATCCAGAGATGGCGCGACAAGTTGCCGCAGCCGGACATGCGATCGGCAATCACACCTGGGATCATCCGCTTCAGGATGTCAGTCTTGCCGATGCTGCCTATGAGATTGACGGCATGGAGAAGCTAATTTATGACACGACCGGGGTGAAGACGGGGCTGTTTCGTCCTCCGGTCGGTCAGTCGAATGGCGGGTTAGCCGCTTATGCCCAGCAGCGTCAGTATGGGATTGCCCTCTGGTCGGTTGATTCAGAAGATTCCTATGTCTCTGCGCCGATTTTGATCGATAACGTGCTGAAGAACGTCCAGCCGGGTCGCATTGTGCAGCTCCATGATGGCGGTGGCGATCGCGCCGCAACCGTTCAGGCCTTGCCGCAAATTATCTCGGCCTTGAAGCAGCAAGGCTATCAGTTTGTGACCGTGCCAGAACTGATGGCGATGCAAACAGAGCCGCCCAAAGTGGATTCTGCTGACGGGGCATCACCAGAAGTGGGAACTCTGTCAGAGGTTGCCGATAAGGGACTGGTTGATCTCAGTTCAGTGCCGCATGTGCCGACAGTCCCGTTGTCCAGTTCAACTCGAAGAGAGACTCAGGCAGGGATCTAAGGTCTTGCAAACAAACAGCGATAAAAGGATAAGTTTGGGTTCAGTCGATCGCTTGGCAAAGCCCGGATTGGAGCTTTCAGTTTTCTCTGACTCTGGGGTGATTGGCGATCGCCAGACGACCTTGGCGCGAGTTTCGCTACGTGGCAAAGCAGCGGCAAAAGCTAGCCTTCAGCTAGCGGTAGGGGAGAAAAAGTTTCGGACGATCGCCAGCGGCGACGGCAGCTTTTTGTTTGACAATATTCCGCTGCGGCTAGCCAACAACAAACTGACCGCGATCGCTCAAACCAGTGCGTTTACCACTAGCATTCGACGGGTTGCGAGCGAGACAATCGATCCGGTGCTAGAGTGGAACGCGATCGCCCTTAAAGCGGCTTTGATTGACCAGACTCCGGCCCCGGCGATTGCTCGAAATCTAGCCGTTGTCCATGCCTCGGTCTATGATGCCGTGGTGGGGATCACGGGCGGACAAACGCCCTACAAGATTAGGTTGGCATCGCCTACGGGCGCTTCGGTTGAAGCAGCGGCAGTTGCAGCCGCTTACGAAGCTTTAATCTCTCTGTATCCTCAGCAGAAAACTAGCCTGGATCAGTCACTCGACCGATCGCTGCAATCGATCCCAGATGGACAGTCTGAAACGGATGGAGTGACGTATGGGAAAGCGATCGCGGATGCCCTGCTAGCGCTGCGCCAAACCGATGGCGCTAAGACCGAAGGCTCGACTGGGACAACTTATCAACCTGGCAAAGCCGCTGGACAATGGCGACCGACACCGCCTAACTTCCGGGCGGCTTTCTTGCCGGACTGGGGAAATGTTACCCCTTTTGAAGTTACCAGTGCGACTCAGTTTCGCCCTGCCCCACCGCCATCGCTCACCAGTCGCCGCTATGCCAGAGAGCTAAACCAGGTCAAACAACTGGGATCGATCGACAGTCAAGTCCGCACCCCCGATCAAACTCAACAGGCACAGTTCTGGGCAAGTATTGGCGGCGCGGTCTATTGGAATGAGCTGACAGAGCGAATTGCCGATCGCCCATCTACTCGCCCAGCCACTTCGCTGGTGCAGAATGCCCGTCTGTTTGCGCTGCTCAATTTTGCCGAAGCAGATGCCGGGATCACAGCCTGGAAGACGAAATATACTGAAAATCGCTGGCGACCGATCGATGCGATCCGGCAAGCTGACACCGATCGCAATCGCCTGACCCAACCTGATCGCCATTGGACACCGCTGCTCACCACGCCTAGCCATCCCGACTATAGTTCTGCCCACAGCGTTTTTAGCAGCGCTGCCGCGACCGTTTTGAGCAGCTTCTTTGGCGATCGCTTCTCTTTCAGCTCAACATCCAGTAGCCTGCCCGGAATCGATCGCCGCTATCCCAGCTTTCAACGAGCTGCCGTTGAAGCAGGCAACAGCCGGATTTATGGTGGGATTCACACGCAATCGGCAAATCGGGCAGGGCTGGCAACGGGAA
>JBBSFA010000065.1:0-8878 GCA_038239185.1 Elainellales cyanobacterium
AATGTGAAGCTGCATAAATCCTTAAGAGCTGGAATCTCCGATTCATAAGCTTTTCAAGCCTTTAGGTTATGTGTAGCTTCATATAAAAATGGTATTAGGCAAATTAGGTAGTGCTATCAGACCCTATCTTTCAGAGATCCTCAACTTTATTAACGATGACAAGCAAGAGTTTCTTGTCCGTGGATATGTAGCGATAGCATTGAACAACATAGGGATTACTATTCCACCACAACTCAAACCACTTGTCAGCGCTGTTCGAGCTGTGGAGCAAAGCACGTTTGAGCCTGGATGTTCAACAGTAACATTGGAGAATCCAGATGGGGCTGCTACAATTCGGTTCGGTCAGCTTGTCTATATTCTCAAAGCCCCGGAACACAGAATATTTCAGCCGCAATGTGTAGCAGTAGCAGCAAGTAAGTTAGGGCAATTGACTTTAGCTCAGGTGGTGGGAGTTCTCAGCCCAGTTTATGAAGAGGAGCAACTAGCTGATGAATGGCGATTTTATGCTTACTTTTTCAGTGGGGGCGATAATGAGGTCAAGCGATTACTCCGGTGGGTTGGCAAACCCAAGCAACTGCCAGACCAGCTCAACCATGATGAAGGCGTAAAAGCTCTAGAGGTTTTCCAGAAAGTCTGGGAACCCTCAAAAGACTTGCCTGAAGTCCGGAACGATTTGGCTAACAAAACGGCGACGATTGCCAAAATGGTGAACTGGCAGCCTCAAGATCTACCGCTGCTCAAACAACATTACGACAATCTCAAAAACTCTCACCCTGCCAATGCCGACTCTGTTCAAGCAGCCATCAACTCTCTCGAAACCTGGAAGTGGCTCTCAACCTTTCGCACTGTTATCCTTGCCCACATTGCCTTCTGGCTAGCCCTCATCTTCGCCTACCCCCGATCGCCCCAAATCCAAGCCCTCTTCTTCTGGAATCCCTGGGTAAGAAATATCCTAGGCGTTGGCTACGTCTCCTTTTTGCTGACCTGGATTCCCTTCTTACGCCGCAAACTCTTTCAGCCCTTCCAGCCCTCACTGCTAGCCGATGCCGGACTCACCCACTTCACCCCCGATCTCTACTTCCCCAACTCAAACGTGCAAATCGGGGACGGAATTGAGCCGATCGCCTCTGCCCTCCCCCATCTCAAAGGACAAATCATCCTAGAAGGCGACTCCGGCTTAGGCAAAACCATGTTCGTCCGCCATCTGCTGAAGCAGTCCAAACGCATCGCCGTTTACCTACCTGCCCCCACCTGCACCGAAGGCGTAATCGAAGCCATCCAGAAAAAGCTGCACGGCGATGAAATCAAAGATGCCAAATTCCTGCAAAGCCTGATTTATAGCGGGGCGATCGACATCTACATCGACGGACTCAACGAAGTTAGCGCCGACACCCGCGCCAAAATCACCCAATTTGTCGCCAACCATTTTCGAGGCAACATCCTGATCACAACCCAACCCCTAGAGTGGGATGCACCCGGCACTGCCAAAACCTATAAACTCCAGCCGCTCCAGCTCGACCAAATCGAAGCCTATCTTCGATCGCGCCATCCCGCCAAAACCGCCAAACGACAGGGCACAGACTACACGCAAGCCTGCCAAACCTTCCTGCAAACCCTCACCGCCCCCGATGCCTTTGCCCCCGAAGAACGCAAAGCCGTCAACAGCATCCTGTCCAACCCAATGGAACTCACCTTAGCCGCATGGCTCCTAGCAGACAACCAGCAGCCCAACTTACTCAACCTGCGCCAGCAGCAATACGACCTGATGGCATCTGACTATCAGCGCATGTGGAACCACGACTTCCCCTTGCTCCCGTTCTCCGAAGCCATCTATCAGCTCCGCCTCAGCGACCAGCAAGCCTTACCCGCCGACAAGTTTTTCAACGAGCTACAGTGCATGGAAGACGAAAAATATCGCATGGTGATCAGTCGTCAATGGCAAGATGCCAAAGGCGAAGCCCAAAAAGAATGGGTCTTCCGCCACGATAAAATTGCCGAATTCTTCATCGTCCAAACCTTCCTGGGCAACAGCGACGAAGCCAAAAACCGCCTGCAATCCCACATCGGCGACTCCCGCTTCCGAGGCGTTTATTTCCTGCTAGCCACCCTCCTGCCGATCGATGCCGCTCAACAGCTCCGCGAAGACCTCATCAACTACGCCGCCGATACCAAAGATCACACCGTCAGCGATACCTTTGTGCAATTGATGCGATCGCGCAAAACCATCCCAGTCAGCCAGCAGACAAACCAAGAGAACTAAGACGCAATGCTTTCGAGTTCATAGTCAAAGCACTCCTCTCGCCGCAAAGCATCCGCGCAAAAATCGATCGCTCCATTCCATTCGATATAGCGACCGCGTTCCCCCAAAGTAACTTGCGCGAAAAACTGCGGATCTGCCAGAGCAGTAAACACGCCCCCTTGCTCAATCAGGGATTGAAACTTGACAATGATGACAACGCCATCAGAATAGGTCAAGCGCAATCGGTAATTGGAAACTGGTTCGATTCGGGTAATGGTTTGCAGCATAAGACTTTCCCTCACTCCAACGGGCTGACAGAAGACAAAGGCTCTGCCCGACGACAATGCTCCCAGTTTTCCATTAATTCAACCTGATGCAACGCAGCCCACTCCAATACCATCGATCGAACTCGATTGGGGACTTTCCCTGCCAGAATAGTAATGGGTGAAATCGAAACCAGCAATTCGTACTCTCCATAAACTGCGTGGAAGTGTGGCGGCGCATGGTCATTGTAAAACATGTGGATGATGATGCCAAAACTGTGAAATGATTGGCATAAAGAGAAAGCCCAATTCTGGTCAATTAGCCAAGCTTGCCTCCAAACAGCTTTTGCTTCAAGGCGATCGAGGTCATGCCGCTGTCTCGCCCTACCCAATACTCCTGCAAAGCGGCTTCACTTTCAGAGATTTCTGCCGCAGAAATCATTTCATCTGTTCCTTTCACTTCAACTGAATCGGGCAAGCTCACTGACAAAGCTTCCAGCAATCGAGCCTGATCGGTCAAAGGAAGGCGTTTTGCTAAACTGAGCACTTCTTCATAAGTGAGCATCGTTTTCACCAAATGGCTGATTTTATTTCTCAGGCTGCTAGTTCCTGGTTTCTAGATCTTAGGGGATGCAGCAGGATAGCCAAAATTTGATCAATCTGGTTGATATAGTATTCATCAGCATCAATATTGACCAGCCGTTCGCGCAGCGTCTCCGCAGGAGAATCGCCCAGCGTGATAAATTTCCAGTTTGTGCCCGTCGTGACAGCTCCATAGATCACTGGAATTCTCTGCTCGGCTCGTTGATTGAAAATCTGGGCTGCCACCATCGCGGCAATACATTGTCCCAACCCAGCGATAATATTTTCGTTTTTGGCTTCAATGATGACCACGATCGGAGCCGTGATGTAATACTGCTCTGGAGAGCCACTCAGGATATAGTCACAGAAGCCTTTCAACCCGCGCTCTGGATCAACCGCAAACTCAACTCCAGAAAACAGACTGGCTTGATAGTTCGTTTGTCGTCTCACCTCAGTCAACACTGGAGCAATCAGAAACTCTGACCGCGCCTTTTCGCTATTAATTGCGATCGCCAATGGCTTATTTTCAGTCAGGTCTGTCAGCAATCGCTGCGAAGGCTGAACCCCTTCAATCTCAGTAAACAGCTTTCGTCTTTCCTCGATCGTTAGACCAAAGCTGGCTTGCACCTGAGCCAACGTGAAATCGCTGTACGCCATCAGTGCCTCCTACAAGCCCAGAATCACGGCAACTGCCAGATCTTAATCGTTTTGTCTGCGCTACCGCTCACCAATAGCCGCCCGTCTGGACTCAACGCGATCGCATTTACCGTATCTAAATGCTCCTTCCAGGTATCCAAAACCTTGCCGCTCACTAAATCCCAGCGCTTAATCGTCGTATCGCTGCTGCCGCTAATCAACATTCTGCCGTTCGGCGTAAACGCGATCGCATTCACATCGCGGCTGTGATCCGTCAGCGTTCGCAGCAGATCTCCCGTCTGCAAATTCCAGAGCCGAATCGTCTTATCTTTACTTGCCGTCGCCACCACCTGACCGCGCGGACTAAACGCGATCGCCAAAATGTGATTGCTGTGCCCGATCAACGGTTGCGCCTGTTCACCCGTTTGCAAATTCCAAAGCTTGACCTTGTGATCCAAGCCGCCGCTTGCCAAAACTTTACCGTCTGGGCTAATGGCGATCGACTTGATCATCCCTGCCACCCCTGCCAAAACTCGCAGCAGTGCGCCAGTGTTCAGATCCCACAGCCGAATCGTCCGATCTTCACCCGCGCTGACCAACAGCCTGCCGTCTGGACTAATCACCACCGAGGTCACATCTCTGGTGTGTCCTTCCAGGGTTTTCAGCAAAGCCCCGTTCAAAAAATTCCAGATCTTCACCGTGTAATCGTCGCTGCCGCTGACAATCAGGCGATCGTTGGGGCTAATGGCGATCGAATTGACATCACGCGTATGTCCAGTGAGGGTCAACAACTCCTCGCCCGTGTTCAGGTTCCAAACCTTGACGGTATCATCCAAACTGCTGCTGGCAAAGGTAGGCATCGTGCGGCTAATCGCTAGACCCGTCACCCAAGATGTATGCCCTGCCAGCGTTTGGATACAGCGAGAAGACCCTGCCGCAAATCTGCCGCTAGGGGTGCTGCTGGGGCGAGAAACCGCATGTCCAGAGATGGGTTGGCGAGAAGCGGCAGTAGGCGGAGTTGTGGGGGAGTGAGGTGTTGAGACTGGAGCCTGAGAGACTGATCCTTGAGAGGCGATCGGCTTTGCAGGCGTTGTAGCAGGCGGCTTGGACGGCGGCATCGCAGCACCAGGAGGTTTTGCGGTTACGGCTCTGGAGGTTGGGAAAAAAGAATCTGCGTTCAGATCGCGCATCACCTCATCTGCTGACTGATAGCGCTCTGATACTAAATCTTTCAGCATCAAGTCCAAAATATGGGCAAGCTGATGGCTCACCTGTTTGCCCCGATGCTGCTGCAAATAATCTCGCCAGATCCAGCGACCGTTCAGCGGGTCATACAGATTATCGGGTCGCGTCTCAGTCATCAGATGCAGACAGGTTGCACCCAAGCTATAAAGGTCGCTAGACGGATAGGCTTTGCCGCCGCGAAACTGCTCGATCGGGGAGTAGCCCTCCGTGCCAATCCGAGTGCCGCCGTGGTCAGAGGCATCTTCGTTGACCTGCTTGGCAACCCCAAAGTCAATCAGGACTAGGCGATCGTCTGCCTTGCGGCGCAAAATATTGGTCGGCGTCATATCTCGATGAATCACCTGATGCTTATGAATAAACCGCAGCACGGGCAGCACATCCGCCAGCACATCGCGAACTTGCCGTTCATTCAAGCCGCCCTGCTGCCGCATTTCTTGCAGCAGACTCTGCCCTTCAATAAATTGCTGTACCAGATAAAAATAGCCGTCCTGCTTAAAATAAGCCAGCAGGTTAGGAATCTGAGGATGCTTTTCCAGTTCGTCTAGCCGCACCGCTTCTTGGGTGAATAGCTGCTCCGCCTTTTCCCGCGACTTCTCGCTTTGAACCTGCGGCGCAAATTGCTTGATCACGCAATAGGTATTGAGCCTATCTTCATCCAATGCCAGATAGGTACGCCCAAACCCGCCCTGTCCTAGCGGTTTGACTGCTTTGTAGCGTCCTCGGAGCATTTCAAGCGGTGTGCCACAATTTTGGCAAACCTTGGCATCATCGGCATTAAGCGGCTTCTGGCACTGAGGATTAATACAGCAGAGCATGGTGGGTAGACTGCACGGAAGTTCGATCGGGGTGATGATTCACCTTAGTTATTCAAATATTAAACGGATTATCAGAGAATGCGCGGCTGAGTCCAGGTTGAATTGGGGCTAGGACGATCGCCGCTCCAAAATCGCCTGCCGAAATCCCAACACTACTAGAATATTCGCCAAAGTCAGAAAAGACTCAGCTCCGCCATGCAGATAGTCCACATTGGCTAACGATTTGCCATAAGCGACCTGGGCATAAATTCCAGCGGGAATTGTCACCGCCACAAACACCAAGGTCATATAAAAGCCAATCAGGGCAAGTCGTGGAGTTTGGGGCGATCGCGTCAGAAACCAGAGAAAGCCCAGATAAGGAAAGAGCGAAAGACCGAAGAGCGTAGGTTGAGACATTGGATCAGCGCAAGGGATTAGACGGGACTCAAACAGGGGCTTCAGGCTTGATTTTTGGTCTGCGACGATCGCCAAATCCACCAGCCAGCGGCGCAAAGCGTCACGTTGCCGCCTAGCGTGGTCGCAGCCTGCACAGTCACAAGCCAGTCTAGCGATGCCGCATTGTCAAAGAAATGCCAGGTGCAGGCACACATCGCGCTGACTAACGCAGGCAGCATCGCAAATGAGAGCGATCGCCACGCCGGGTTTTGGCAGACTTCGCTGTAAGTCCAAATCAGCCAAATTGCCACAATCCATTCAATCACGCTCGAAACGTGGATGATCCAAGTGGGCACTGAAAGAGCATTCATAGTTTAAATTTCTAGCATCAGACTTCTGGCAAAGGGCTTTTCAATGCCGCTTCTAGCTTACGCGCCTCAAACGAATTCAGCGGCGGTGCTGTCGGAATTGCTCCAGGGCTAACAATTCCGCCCGACACCACAATCTTGAAGGCATCCTCGATCGACATTGATAGCGTAATTGCCTCCGCCTCCGGCACAACCGCATACCATCCGGTCGTGGGGTTTGGCGTAGTCGGAATGAACACGCTTAGCATTGCTTCTGGAAAGCTCGGCTGGATTTGCGGACTAATCAATCCGGTCACAAAGCCGATCGCCCAGACTCCTCGGCGCGGATATTCCACCAGCACAACCCGACGAAACTTACTGCCCGAATCCTTCAGCAGCGTTTCCAGAAGCTGTTTCAGCGTTTTATAAACCGCACCCGCTAGCGGAATCGCTTGCAGCAGCCGTTCTCCCAAATCCAGCAGCCAGCGACCCGCAATATTGCGCGCCATCAAGCCGATCAGCAAAATCGAGAACAGTGGCACGGTCAAGCCGATCGTCAAGTTCATCAGGTCGCCCAGCAGCGGCGGCAAGTCGTTGAATGGATTGAGCTGTTTAGGAATGCGCGTTAGGAAGGCAACTACCCAGCCCGTGATAGTGGTGGTCAACCAAATGGTGGTTGCCAGCGGGATCACAACTAACAATCCTGCAATCAGATCGTTTTTCAGGTCTTGTTTTAAGCGTTGAAGCACCGTTACTCTCATCTCCCATTACCAAGTTGCCGTCACTTGTCTAGATTTGCCTTACAAGCTGCTGTCTAAGAAGAGATAGAGTCTCACTCAGGAGCACTCTCCACTCATATTTATAAAGCCTGTAAGAATTGTTGCAAGTTTTTTCCTATCGCTGTAAAAAATATCTTCTGTAAAAATCCTGTTGATCGATCGCAGCAGTGAAGAGAATCTTGCTGTCAACAGGGTTTTAGTATTTTAGCTAACATTTGCGACAAATCTAAAGAAAATCAGCAAAAAAAATCAGCACAGCATCCTAGATTTCAGGCACTGCACTGATTTTGATCGCTCAGATTGCGATCGAACCTACCGATTCACGAAATCGCTGCGAACCCAACCCGTTGCACCCGAATCAAATCGAACGCTATACCAGACCGTCCCGTCATCATCCTGGGTTTTATCCGCGATCTGAATCCGATCGCCTGAGTAGCCAACCGAGCGAACCTCACCCGCAGTACTGGCGCGATCGCGCACGTTAATCGGTGAACCCGGCTCACTTGCCGCTAAGGTAGCCGTCTGTCCAGACGAGGCAGAATCCGCAGAGGTAGAAGGACTGGCAGTCGCCGAAGGAGTAGAACTATTGGCAGCAGAACTATTGGCAGCACCACTGGCAGCCGAACTTGCCGTGGCTTGACTGACAAAATCACCCCGCACCCAACCCGTTTCACCCGATGCCAGCCGAACGCTATACCAGGTATAGCCATCATCCCCTTGCTTTTTATCCACGATCTGCAAGCGATCGCCCCCATAGCCAACCGTGGCAACCGTAGCAGTGGTGCTGGCGCTACTGCGAATATTAATTGGCGACCCAGAATCAGCCGCTATCGTTGCCGATTGCGCGGACTGAGTTCCTGCTGGAGCGCTGGCTTGAGGGCTTGCAGCCGCGATTGAAGCAGAAGGCGATGCCGTGCTATCGGCAGTTGCCGCATTAGCAGCAGGCGATTGAGCCGTTGGAATCGGTTCAACTACGCCGCCCACCGCTAGCGCAAACCGTTGAGCTTTGCCATAGCTGGTGAAGCTAGCAACCTGAACGCTAGGCGTTCCAGTCTTGTCGCGGAGTGTGCTAATCGCATCTCCACAGAATTTACTGTGAATTTCGTCTAGAGAGCCGTGGTCAATATACACTGGATACCAATTTTCGCTGGGGGTGCTGGCTTGATCCCCACAGTTGGCGCTGGGAAAGCTGAACTCGCCAGCGGTTGGAGAAGGACTAGCAGCGATCGGTGTGCCAGAAGCACTGGCAGAAGCCGCAGGGCTAACGGCATCGACTTTGCCCGACGGGAGATCAGCAATACTGCACCCAGACAGGATCAGCGCACTCAGCGCGACTAACGGTGTAGCGATCGCTCCTGTCTTGAGGCGATCGCAGACAAATCTAGGTTGAGAGGTCACGACTCTTATTTTCATTACAGAACCTTCGCCGACAGTACCAAACCACGATCAGTAGAGCGCCTAAAAACCTGCTACCTGTGGGGAATAACAAGGGCTTTAAGTCCAGCCTTTCCCCTGCATATAGCGTCTTTCAAGAACTCTGACTGATTTCAGAATCCAAGGATAACGCAGATTCAAAAAATCGAGTATCGCTCTGAAG
>JBBSFA010000066.1:0-8821 GCA_038239185.1 Elainellales cyanobacterium
AAAACACGATCAGCGCCAACGTCAGTAGATACATGGCGTTACCAAAACGGTACAGCACAAATTCATTCAAAGAATGTCCGTTGGGCATGAGCTGACGAAGTCTAGTCCCCGCTGTGCTAAACACTAACATCGGCGCAGCAGAACCCAGCGCATACCCCAAAATCCCAGCAATACCGCTGGTTGCACCCACCTGCGGCGGACTAAACAAAATCCAAATCCCCATTGCCGATGCCACGATCGTCGCGAGTGCCATCCCCGTGCCGAATCGATTACGGCTCACCATGAATTCTTCAATATTCATCGTTTGCTTGCTGGCATGAAGCAGCCCCAGCATCGCAAACAACCCTGCCGTTACCAAAGTAACCAGCAACGCGATCGCTCCAGTAGACATAGTGATTGAACCCCTTCTAGAAAGAGTAGGTGTGGCGCTAGAGGCGGTGATCAAATCGCGATCGCTTTTCCAGAGAGAAAGCGATACGCCCGTCGTCGTGAATCCCACAATCAACGCTTCCCTTCGCTGGTATGACCCAGACTCAGGTTCCAAGGGTTTAATCTCAGCCTGGACTATTGCACAGGCACCCCTAGCTTTTGGCTGATCATATCACCAAACTAGGCGAAGTTGAGAGCCTCCGAGCTTTGGAATTAACTTAAGCAGCTTATTATCTACCCGCTGATAACAGCACCTCTTCTACAAGCTTAGGCACTTCAATTGGGTAGAACCGATTTGTAGAAAAAGCATAATCTTCGCCGCTCTCATCAACAACCCGAATTAATCTATTTGCGCTTGCTTCCTTGTCATCCACAACTCGGTATATTTTGCCGACCTCCAATGAAGCTTTATAGCCTTCATTATTCAGGCACACCGCGAACTGATTAGGTTGAGTTTGCTCTATTTTCATGATTAATCTAGAAACGGTAGCTTGAGCTTAAACTCTTTTTTGCCGATCCCATGCGCCTCATCCCTAACGTACTCGCTAACCTTCGATCAGCCACTTCTCGTAATTGCAGCGTATCAATTTCTGTTCAACGCTACTTAGAACTTCATCAACCCCAGATAGAGAAGTCTCTGCCGCTCCAACTCGATACACATCATTGAGAACGACAGGGTACTCTTTGTCCACAAACTCAGCAATCACCTGAGCTAAGGCGCGATCGGACATCTTCTCATAAAGAATCGATAACAGCGGAATATATTCTTGCTCTTCGATCCCTTGGGGGAAAGCACATTGAAGGAGCTGATAGGTACTGACAAGATGAGCTGGAACTGTTTTTTGCATGATTTCAGTCACCTTTAGAAGCGGCTCATCCTTTTGGCTTCTGAACTGTGGCAATGTGCAACTCCTTGAGCTGCTTATTGTCCACCTCAGACGGCGCGTTGGTTAGCAGACAGCGGGCTTGCTGCGTCTTGGGAAAGGCGATCGCATCTCGGATGGATTCTTCGCCTGCCAACAGCATCACGAGGCGATCGAGTCCGTAGGCAATGCCGCCGTGTGGGGGAGTGCCATACTCAAACGCTTCTAGTAGAAAGCCGAACTTATTGTTGGCTTCTTCGGGGGTTAGACCGATCGCCTCAAACACCTGCTGCTGGAGTTCCGTCTGGTAAATGCGGGAGCTGCCGCCGCCGATCTCAAAGCCGTTGAAGACGAGATCATAGGCTTGAGCGCGGGCAGTTTTTAGATCGTGTGTTTCTTCGGGCAGCGGGGCTGTGAACGGGTGGTGCAAAGCCTCTAAGCGCTTTTCGTCGGCGTTCCACTCAAACATCGGGAAGTGGGTGATCCAGAGCAGATTAATTTTTTCGGAATCGATCAGGTTGAGTTCGCGGGCTAAGACTTGACGGAGGCGATCGAGCGTCTTATTCACCGTTGGCGTGTCGCCTGCACCAAATAGGAGCAGGTGTCCAGCGGTGGCTCCGGTACGCTTCAGGATTTCCTGCTTTTGCGCCTCGCTGAGGTTGTCTTTGATCGCACCGATCGTGTCAATCTCGCCGTTTTCCCGGACGCGGATGTAGGCAAGTCCTCTAGCACCCGCTTCATTGGCTTCTTTGAACAAGTCGCCGCCCGGTTTAATTCGCACGTTAGACACGGCATCGTTGCCGCCCGGAATCGGCAGAATTTTGACAATGCCGCCCTTGCTGACTGCATCCGAAAAAACCTTGAAGCCCATGTCTTTTACTATGTCTGAGACATCGACTAGCTCCAGATCGTAGCGGGTATCTGGCTTGTCGCAGCCGTAGCGATCCATTGCCTCCTGGTAAGTCAGGCGCGGAAACGGACGCGGTAGATCGATGCCTTTGACCTGCTGGAAGATGTAGGAAACTAGACTTTCGTTTAGCTCCATCACTTCGTCTTGGGTCATGAAGCTCATCTCCATGTCTAGCTGCGTAAATTCGGGCTGGCGATCGGCTCTCAAGTCTTCGTCGCGGAAACAGCGGGCGATCTGATAGTAGCGATCGAATCCCGACACCATCAGGATTTGCTTAAACAACTGCGGCGACTGCGGCAGTGCATAAAATTCACCGGGATTGACGCGACTGGGCACGAGATAATCGCGCGCACCTTCGGGAGTCGATCGCGTCAGCATCGGCGTTTCCACTTCAATAAAGCCCTGCTCGTCTTCCAAATAGCGCCGAATCGCTTTCACCACTTGGTGGCGGAGTTGCAGGTTGCGACTCATGCGCTCGCGGCGCAGATCGAGATAGCGGTAGCGCAGACGCAAATCTTCCCGCACGGACTCAGATTCAGCCGTGGACACTTGGAACGGGAGCTGCTTGCGGACGGCGTTTAACAGCTCGATCTGGTCGGCATAGATTTCGACTTCGCCCGTGGGAATGCGCGGATTCAGCGACTCTGGCGGACGTTGGGTGACGCGCCCGGTGACTTTCACCACGTACTCATTCCGCAGATCGTCGGCGGTAGGATAGGAGGCTGGGGTTCGTTCTGGATCGCTGACGATTTGGGCAATTCCAGTGCGATCGCGCAGATCCACAAAAATCACGCCCCCATGATCTCGACGGCGATCGACCCAACCAAACAGAGTGACGGTTTGTCCAACGTGTTCGGCGCGGAGCTGACCGCAGTAGTAAGTACGCATGGGGATGAACGAAGAGGGGGTGACAGGACAAGACCTCAGAAGGATCGAGGCAATGCGATCGAGGCTCACTGAGGTGAAAACCTTTCCATTATCCTGCATGGATCGAAATCCTGAGCAAAAGCTAAGCAAAAAAATGGGCGATCGCTCCACAAAAATTTTGCCGCCATCTAATCAGGACAGCGGCAAAAGTAAGTCGAGAGTAGAGAAGACTTAGAAGCTCAACGGCGATTTGGGCAAGCCCTCGATTGGGGTGCTGCTCTGGCTGCCTAGCTCCTGCTCGATTTTGAGCAGATTCTCAATTCGAGCTTCAGTCGAAGGGTGAGTAGAGAAGAGGCTGCTGAAGGCTTGTTTGGGAATTGCGTTCATGATCAGCAGCGGTTCAAAAGCCGGATTGACGGCGATCGGTATCTGACGGGCGCTGGCTTCCAACCGCTGTAAGGCTCTTGCCAAGGCTCTAGGATTGCCCGTTAGTCTTGCTGATCCGGCATCTGCCTCAAATTCGCGCGTCCGAGAAATCGCCATCTGAATCACGGTTGCGGCTAGCGGAGCTAGGATGATTGTGGCGATTAGGGCGATCGGGTTGCCGCCGCCCTCGCGATCGTCTTGGCGGGAGAAACCGCCAAACATTGCGCCAAACTGGAGCACCTGCGCCAGATAGGAAATTGCGCCTGCAACTGTGGCTGCAACTGCCTGAGTCAATGTGTCGCGGTTCATGACGTGGCTCAGTTCGTGGGCAATCACTGCTTCTAGCTCGTCGGCTGGCAGCATTTCCACGATGCCTTTGGTGACGGCAACGGCGGCGTGCTGCGGATCGCGTCCGGTGGCAAAAGCGTTTGCGCCTTCTGTGGGGATTAAGTACAGCTTCGGCATCGGTAAGCCTGCCCGATCGCTCAATCGCTGCACCATTTGATGCAGGTCGGGCGCTTGATCGGGGGCGATCGGCTGAGCTTGGTAAGCGGCTAGGGCAATTTTGTCGGAGGAGTACCAGGAAAAGAGGTTTGTGACGGCAGCGAAGACCAAGCCGATTAGGGCACCGCTGGAACCGCCTAGGTAATAGCCAATTCCGACTAAAAGTCCGCTCAATAAACCCAATAAACCCACGGTTTTGATCTGGTTCATACTCTAGCTTCCTTTAATTTTCTTCCTATTAAATTCCACATTTTCTATATCCACATTTTACCGAGAGCTAATCTTTTTTTGAGTCGGGAAACCGTTGACTAGAAGTGCGGTTTTGCGCCTTTAATCGGGTTACTGTTTTGCCGCTGGGTTGGGGGTTTGGCATTCGGGCGATCGGTTATTGGGGAGTCGATCGGTTACCTGCCGAATGCCAAGCCCCTACATTGTTTGGCGTTTCAGACATTCTGTGCGATTTCAATCCTTATGGGCGAAAATCGACTCTTGCAGGCAAGCCTTTATCTCTCAGCCGATCAGAAATTCTTCGGGCTGCCGATCGCGTTCCGTAACCGCCTGCATTGATATACTCGCCGCGTAAGTCACCCGCATTGGCTCGGCTGGCTTCTGGAACCACTTGCCGTACAGCGGCTAGGCGATCGCTGCTGCCGCCAGGAACCACCACGACATAAGGACCTGTCGAAGTACCGGGCTGAAGGGGGACTAAGCCATCACCGGGAAAGAGGGGAGTAAAGCCACCATTGGCGATACAGTTGCCCGCAGCGATCGAGCTGAGGGTCGCAGTTCCAGCCACGCCGTCTACTTCTAAGCCACAGTTCTGTTGGTAGCGAATTACCGCTGATTCTGTTTGTGATCCATAAATGCCATCTTCAGAAATGCCTAATGCCCTCTGAAGCTGACGAACTTCTCTGCCTGTATCACCAACATGGAGAGCGGCAAAGGCTTTAGGAGCGATACTGAATCCAGCGGCGATCGCGGTTAAAGACAGGAGGCTATTCCAGGCAAGTTTTTTCCACGCTAGGAGTTTCATAGATTGCTCGTTTATTGTGTTATTTTGCTGTGGTAATCTGCTCTATTTAACTTTTATTGTTACCTGGAAATTGCCGGGACGCTAGATGTAGAGCGGCTTCGATCGTCGGTTCGATTCCCTTCTACTACCAAATATGGAACTTAATCCGCACAATATTCGCTCGTTGACTCCATGAATAGCGTTTTATGTTTTTTTACAAAAAATGAATTTTGAGCTTCATGTAGGGCGATCGCCACCGTTGAGTTAGATCCACGACTCTAAACGCTCTTTTGGATTTGCCCCGCTTGAACCGTGAGAATCTGCGAAGACTTAAGCCATTGGGCATCAAACGAACCCAAATGAGTGGTGGTGATCAGCGTTTGAAATCGGTCTTGGATCGTATCGAGCAATTTATTTTGCCGATTTAGATCTAGCTCTGCCAAAACGTCATCCAGCAACAGCAACGGCGGTTCACCGACGATCGCCTCAATTAGCTTCAGCTCTGCCAGTTTCAGTGCCAGTACTAATGTCCGCTGCTGACCCTGCGACCCATATTGCCGCGCCGGAGTGTCGTTGATCATAAATTCGACTTCATCGCGATGAGGGCCAACCAAAGTCGTGCCCTGATGCTGCTCCGCGATCGCCCTGCCCTGCAATTTGTCCAAAAACGCCTGCTGCACGATCGCCGGATCGTCTTGCTCTAGCTGCACATTGGGCGCATAGCGCACTTCCAAATTTTCTTGCCGTCCGCTAATTGCCTCATGCCAATGCTGAGCTAAAGGAGCCAATCGTTCCAAAACTCGCGCCCGCCGCCGGATCACCCGACAGCCGATCGCCGCCAACTGTGCGTCCCAGATGGCCAACTGCGTGGGGTCAGGCGAACTGGAGGCGGAGGAGCGATCGGCAACGCGCCAGTTGGGTTCATGGGCGGAAGGCTGCTGCTTCAGAAAGGCGTTGCGCTGCCGCAGCACGGTGTTGTATTGCTGCAAAATGTAGGCATAGACGGGTTCTAGCTGCGTCAGCAAGGTGTCTAGCCAGTTGCGCCGTTCGCTAGGACTGCCGCGCACCAGATCCAAATCGAGGCTGGAAAACTGGACGGCGTTCATCGTGCCCAAAAAGTCGAGCTGCCGCTTCAACGATTCGCCGTTGAGGCTGACCGTGCGCCGACTGCTACTGCGGAAGATAATGCCCAGATCGATCGATCCGGTGTCGCGCTCCAAAACGGCGGTGATTTGCCCTGCGGGTTCGCCTTCCGAGACTAACTCGCGATCGCGCAAAGCTCGGTGCGATCGCAGCGTTGCCAATAGCTCGACGGCTTCTAGCAGATTAGATTTGCCCTGGGCGTTTTCTCCCACCAGAATCGTTTTGGGTGCTGCAAACTCTACCTGCTGCTCTCTGTAGTTGCGAAAATGTCTGAGGTGCAGGGATTTTAGATACATGAGAGCGGCAAGGGGCGATCGGGGCGCTTCCGACCATACTATTCTAGAAGCTGCCTCTAAAAAACTTCTTCGAGATGATAGTGCTGATCGCCTCTTGTCGCCCCTCGCCGCTTCTTAGTTTGCCATCAGCTTTTCTGGATCAGTTTTGCGGCGCCGCTGGTGGGCTTTATGCCGAGTTTGCCAGCGGCGAATTGCGATCGCCGTGCGACGAAAAGGCGAAACATAGCCTTCTGGCATTTCTTCCTCTTCGAGGATGCCGAGCGGATGATTGCTCATACATTCAGCCAGTGACTCTAGATAAGGCTCTAGCTCCAGCACCCGCCGCAGTTCCTCGGCAGACTGATAGCGATCGCAAGCAGCTACCTTCAGCATCTTTTCGAGGATTTTGGCGAACTGCTGGCTGATATGCACCGTGCCGCGCCAGTCTACTTCTCCAGTGGCAGAATCATAGTCAAACTCCATTGGTGGCTTGCCTGTGAGCAAATAGAGGCAGGTGACCCCCAGCGCAAAAATATCGCTGGAGAAGGTCGATCGCAGGGCAAGCTGTTCGGGTGGCGCAAAGCCCAGTGTCCCGACGAAATGCGTCGTCGTGCCGCGTTGAGTATTCTCTTCCATTTTGAAGAACTGCTCTTTGACTGCCCCAAAGTCAATCAGTACCAGGCGCCCATCATCCTGGCAGCGGATGATATTAGGCGGCTTGATGTCGCGATGGATGACATTGTGCCGATGCACATAGTCCAACACGGGTAAGATTTCTACCAGAAACCGCTTGACTTCTAGCTCAGACAAGGTGCCTCGGCTTTTGACTTCTCTGGCAAGGGTGCGTCCCTTGATATACTCCTGAACCAGATAAAATTCGCCGTTGACCTGAAAATAATCCAGCAGGTGCGGCACTTGGGCATGGCTGCCCAACTGGCTGAGAATTTTAGCTTCTCGCTCAAAGCGCTGACAGGCGCGCTGAAATGCCACGGGGTTATCGACTTTGGGGCACAGCAGCTTAATTACGCACAGCGGATGCCCCGGCAAAACCACATCTCTAGCCAGAAAGGTCACGCCAAATCCACCCCGCCCCAGGGTACGCAGAATCTTGTAGCGATCGCGGAACAGTTGGTTGGAGCCGCACATCTGACCTAACTGAGTCTGATGCTGGGCTAAATTCCGTTGGGTATCGAGCTTTTGAACTGATGAATCCATTGGATGTGCAGGAGTAAAAGGTCAAATATTCCTCGCCGTTAGCGTTGCTTTGGTTCTAGAAACACTAGAGCAGGCAAAGCACGCTGTCAGCCAATGGTAGATTCGGACGATTGCACGTTAGATGACTCGATCGCAGCGAAACAGACAAACTTGCTCAAAATTGTCTTGTCTTGACAGGCAATATAACATCCGTAGTTCTGGTGACGGCATAAAGACAGAGTAAAGAGTTGAACAACTTAGAGCCTGTGATCCAGAACACGAGGGAGATTTGCGCTCTCAGTAGAATCGCACTCCCTGCCATTAAAACTTTGCAAGTAAGACTTTGCAAACGAGTCCGTTGTAAGGCTAAACCGACGAAAAAGTTAGGACTGAGATTACCAAAAATCTGTGACATCGTAGCCCAACTCTGTCAACAATTGCCGCAGCAAGGGCAAGCTTAGCCCAATCACATTGCTGTGGCAGCCTTCAATCTTTTCGATGAATAAGCCGCCTTTGCCTTCCAGGGCAAAACAGCCTGCACAGTTCAGCGGTTCGCCTGTTGCGACATAGGCAGCAATTTGCCGATCGCTGGCATTAGCAAAGTAAACTCGCGTCACCTGATGCCGCACCAGCGTTTTGTGCTGCGTCTGGTCGATCAGCGCATGTCCGGTGAACAGTTCGCCTACTTGCCCGCGCATTTTCTGCCAGCGATCGATCGCCTCTTCGGGGCTAGCGGGCTTGCCGTAGATCTCGCCGTTCAGCGCTAATACAGAATCGCAGCCCAGAACCAGCGACTCAGACACCTGACCCGCAACCACACCCGCCTTGCCCTGTGCCAGAGTTCTCACCAAAACTGCCGTATCAGTGACTGCGATCTGCGATTCATCAAAATCACTGGGACGGGCGATCGCGGTAATGCCAGCTAGCTGGAGCAGTCGTCGCCGCGCCGGAGATGCCGAAGCCAAAACAAAAGGAGGAATGCCCATACGCAGTCAATTCTTAAAACATCCTCGAAAGATCGCCTTAATAGACTCGCCTCAATAGACAGAGAAGGACTTCACGACCTTCCGGAATTTTTCTTCCGCTTTGTCCCAGCGTTTTTCGGTCGTGGACAGGTTAAACGTGAAGAGCTGACCGCGCCGGACTACCACGCTAGCAAAATTATGGCGAGTTTGACTGGGCAGAGTAGCAACATATT
>JBBSFA010000067.1:0-8776 GCA_038239185.1 Elainellales cyanobacterium
CCTTAAAGTCTTCGATCGAGCCAACTTGCTTGATCACCTTGGTCAGAGCACCTGCAAACTGCACATCGCCGCCCGCTGCGGTGGGGAGTATCACCTTGGGCTGGAGCCAGTCTACGAGCTGCGGTGCACTTTTGCTGCCCTGAATCAGCGCACCCATGAGCGGCAGTTCCAAACTAATCAGGGGCGTAATTGCCACATCGATCGGGGCAGCGGCTTTGAGGGTGGGCGAGTGAAACCCGTGCGGTTCGTAATAAAGCTTAACGTTGGTTTCCAGCTCAGTCAGCAAGTAGCCATTTTCGGTCAGAAAAGGTCCAATCGGCGCACCGGGCGTTGCAAAAATCTTGACGCGATCGGCAAAGGAGTAGCTCTCGCCATGCGCTAACGCCGTTACAGTGGTATAGCCCAACTGGCGCACTACTTTAGCGGCATTGGGAGAGGCAATCACCGGAATCGTGCGATCGAGCTGTTGAAGCGTGGGGGGATGGGCATGGTCTTCTAGCCCCTGCGATAGCAAAATCAGATCGATTCGATCGGGAATCGATCGCGGTTGGGTATGTTCCCCTTTGAACAGCCACGGCAGATTGCTGAACACCAGTGAACCGACTAGCCACGGATCGAGCAAAATCCGCTGTCCGCCCAGTTCGATCAGCCAAGAGTTGTTGTCCAGCCAAGTTAAGTGCATTACCGTCTTGCCGCCTACGTTTCACTAGCATTATTGTAACAAAATCTTAACAAAAGCAGCCTAGCGCAAGCGGGACGCAGCGATCGCTCATTCACCCGCTAGAATTTTGAAGGATGTCCAGCTCCTATTCCATTAACCTTCCTCCCCAATTACCTTTCTCCCTAATTACTATGTCTGTTCGCGTTCGCATCGCTCCTAGCCCCACTGGCAAACTCCACATCGGCACGGCTCGGACTGCCGTTTTCAACTGGCTGTTTGCTCGCCATCACAACGGTACTTTTGTGCTGCGAATTGAAGACACCGATTTGGAGCGATCGAAGGACGAATACACCCAAAACATCATGGAGGGATTGCAGTGGCTGGGGTTGAACTGGGATGAGGGTCCGACTTATCAGACTCAGCGCACGGATCTATACCATCAAAAAATTCAAGAGCTGCTGGACAAAGGCTTAGTCTATTACGCTTACGATACACCCGAAGAGCTGGATGCGATGCGTGAAGCCCAAAAAGCCAGGAACGAAGCTCCCCGCTACGACAACCGCCACCGCAATCTGACCACAGAGCAACGCACCGCTTACGAAGCCGAAGGGCGCAAGCCTGTGATCCGCTTTCGGATTGAGGACGATCGCGAAATTGCCTGGACGGATCTGGTGCGCGGCACGGTGTCCTGGAAAGGGCGGGACTTGGGTGGCGATATGGTGATTGCGCGGGCAGCAGAAGGGGCGATCGGGCAACCGCTGTATAACTTTGTGGTAGTGGTGGACGATATCGACATGCAGATCAGCCACATCATCCGGGGCGAAGATCACATTGGCAATACGCCCAAGCAGATTTTGCTTTACGAAGCGCTGGGTGCAACGCTGCCGCAGTTTGGGCATACGCCGCTGATTCTCAACCAGGCAGGCGCGAAGCTGTCTAAGCGGGATGGTGTGACCTCGATCTCCGATTTTCAGCGGATGGGCTATACGCCAGAGGCGATCGGCAACTATATGACGCTGCTGGGCTGGTCGCCGCCAGAGGGAATGGCAGAAATTTTCTCGCTAGCGGAAGCAGCCCAGAAGTTTGGCTTTGAGCGGGTCAATAAAGCCGGAGCTAAGTTTGATTGGGACAAGCTCAACTGGCTGAACAGTCAGTACTTACATGCGATGCCCATCGATCGCCTCACCGACCTGCTAATTCCCTACTGGCAGGCAGCGGGCTATGCGTTTTCAGAGGACAATCGCCCTTGGCTAGAGCAATTGACCGCGCTGCTTGCGCCCAGTTTAGTGCGCCTGGAAGATGCAGTGGAGATGAGCAAGTACTTGTTTGTGCCAGATGTGGGCTTCACGGAGGTTGCGACTACACAACTTCGGCAAGAGAAGGTGGCGATCGCGCTGCAAGGGATTGTAGCGGCTTTGGAAGCCAATCCTGCCGTGACGGAAGCCAACGTGCAAGCGGTTATTCAGGCGGGCGTGAAGGCTGCCAGCGTCAAGAAAGGTGTGGTGATGAAATCGCTGCGGGCGGCACTCACGGGCGATTTGCATGGACCCGATTTGGTGCAGTCCTGGCTGCTGCTGAATCAGCATCAGATCGATTTGCCTCGGCTGAAGCAGGCATTGGCGATCGCATCTAATCCTTGAGATCCAGATCCTTGCTGCTTCAGCGCCGAACTCAGAAATTCCAGATCTGTTCGGAACAGTTCCCTCCCTGTTCTGGTCATCTTCCCTAGTCGAGTCAGCTATTTCATTCACTATCCCCTCATGCAAACCCAAGGGTTCAATCCGCTGAAACTGCCCGCGCTCAGCCTGTTGAAAACGCGAAACCTGTTGAAAGCCATTGGCTTAGGAGTCATGGCAAGTTTGGTTGGAATCCCAGCGATCGCCCAGAATCCAACCACCATTTTTGAAAATGTAACGCTTCGCCCTGACTTCACTCCCGATCCAACAACGCTGCGCGGCATCAGCGGCGGATCGATCGCCGCTAGTCAAACGGCTGGACGCACCGATACCGTGACAGGCGCTTGTAATGGCTTTGTCGATCAGCCGCCCGATCATACGATCGTGCTTTCGGAGTATTTCAAATATCTCAGCCTGCAAGTCCAAAGCTCCGATGACACCACATTGATCGTTCAGGGTCCAGGCGGCACTTGGTGCAATGACGACTATTCGGGGAAAAACCCAGGCATTGCCGGACAGTGGCTATCAGGCACTTATCAGATCTGGGTTGGCTCCTATCAGCAAAACACCTATCATCCTTATGTCATCCGTATCACAGAGTTACAGCAATAAGCGCGGTATGCTAGATTCGCTGATTGCCTTAGCTATTTGAGCTGAATGAAAGAGGGTATTTGTGGTGGAACGTCAACCTTCGATCGCGACTTCGACGCTTAGTGCTGCCTCGACATTAACGTTGCAGCTCAACCATTTTCGCAATCTGCGAGGCGTGGTCAACGTTGTGTTGTTTTCTAGTGCAGAGGGGTTTCCCAGCGAGGCAGATCAAGCCTGTCGATCGGGCTGCTTTGTTGTCACCGATTCGCCCCTGCTGGTTTCTTTTGCGGATCTACCGTTTGGGCGCTATGCGGCTGCGGTTCACCATGACGAAACCCAGGACGGACGGATTAGCGTCAATGCCCTGGGGATTCCTAAAGAAGGAATTGGCTTTTCCAACAATCCTAAAATTCTGATTGGCGCACCGTCCTTTAAGAAAACGGCGTTTGACTTTACCACTGCGGATCAAACGATCGCTATCACCATGAAATACCTCTTGCGGTAGCTTCAGACAAAATGTCCAAGTTGTGCTGCACCGTTTGGTGCAGTTGCTCTACCAGCGCATCTACCGTTTGGGCGCGATCGTCTCCATAAGCCTCGACAAATTCCCGCAGATTGACTGGTTCGCCAATCCGCAAAAATGCCTGCCGGAAGCCTTTGGGCTTGGGCTGGTCGATCTTGAACACCTCGCGCTCTAGCCGAATCAGCGTATCCAAAAACCGCTCCGGGGTCGGCTTTTCAGACACATAGCCATCGTAGATCGCATCAAAATTGAGAATCCGCGCGGTCGATCGCAGCAGCAATTGCCAGCCGTCTGTGCCATCTGCCAGTAGCGTAGTCCGCCGCGACTCCAGCGCATGGCGAATCCGATAGACGCGCTCGCGATTCGGTTCGTTTGCGGTTGAGGTCAGCCCCAACTGCTGCTCACAGTGCTGCAAAACCTGCGTTTTCAGTGCGGTAATTCGCTGATTCCAGGTTGTATCGGCAGCAAAGACTAAGCCATAGTCTTGTTCACAGTTGATCAGTACTTGCTTTGCCACTAGCCGCAACCGCTGGTAGACATCCCCTTCAGAGGTAAGTCCGATCGCCTGCTCCAGCGCGGTCAACATCCGCTGAATCACGGTGGACATCTTACCTCTGTAGCGGTATTTCAGGCTAATCGGCACGATATAAAAATCTGGAACGGGGTTGCCTTGCTTGGCTTGTTTTGCCAACACCTGAAGCGCCATCTGGACTACGCCCGATCGAAAGGGCATCACGGTGTCATTTTGAAACGAACAGCCGCCTTCTGGAAACACCACCAAGCGGCAGTCGGGCTGGGCAATGAGCTGCAAAGTCTGGGCGACACTGGCGCGATCGGCTAAACCTCGCCGCACCGAATAAGCGCCGATCTGCTGATAAAACCAGCCCTGGATTCCCTGAAACCGCTCATGTGCCGCCAGATAGTGAAACGGCTTGCCGAATCGGGCAGACAGCAAAAATAAGATTACTTCGTCCTGAAAGGTGGAATGGTTGCACAGCAGCAAGCAGGGGTTTTCTTGCAGAACAGCCATTGGCACGAGCGGATCAGCGCTGATCACCAGCTCCAACTGGTTGCGCCAGCGGGCGATCAAGGGAGTAATCTGCTGAAGTAGCCAGACTAGTTTGGGATTGAGGGTCGGTGGATGAAACGATCGCGATCGGACAGGTTTTTCAGACTGTGGTTTTTGAAGCGGCGTTGTACCCATTGAGGTTCCAGCAGGGTAAATGACTCGATGCCTAGTAGATCCGGAAATAATTGGAAGAATCTCTTGCCCTCAAAGCAGCAACGTTATGATGGCAGCAGAATAGAGAATCATAGGGGTTGAACTGTGGATGGCTCAGTATATCGTTCGTTTGGGCGATGCCGTTGTTGAACTCGATCGATAGAATATTTGAGGCTAAGATTCAAGCGTTAAAGGTAGTGCTTGAGAATAGCATCAAGCTAAAAATCGGGTCAAGCTTAAATACGAAGCGCAAAGAAACAAAGCGCAAAGAACAGAGTGCAAAAGTGTGGCGTAGGCAACTCTGCTTCGATCTCTAAACCGACTACTCTGAATAGTGCCACACTATCGCGCCACAGTCCGCTTCCAACCCCCAAAGGATAAACGACTCAAGGACAAAACGCATGGCTAAGAATTTGCTGGAACAATTGCGGGAAATGACCGTGGTGGTTGCCGACACGGGCGACATTCAGGCGATCGAAAAGTTCACGCCGCGCGATGCCACAACCAACCCTTCGCTGATTACTGCCGCCGCCCAAATGCCGGAGTATCAGGACATTGTAGACAACACGCTGAAGCACGCCAAAGAAGAAGCAGGTGAGGGTGTCTCAGATCAGGATGTCGTGACGATCGCCTTCAAGCGGTTGGCAGTGGCTTTTGGACTGAAGATTCTAGAGATTATTCCGGGACGGGTTTCTACCGAAGTTGATGCGCGGCTGTCCTACGACACCGAGGGCACTGTGGCGATGGCTCGCAGCATCATTGAGCAGTACAAAACCGCCGGGATTTCCCGCGATCGCATCTTGATCAAGATCGCCTCGACCTGGGAAGGGATCAAAGCGGCTGAGATTCTGGAAAAAGAAGGGATTCACTGCAACCTGACTCTGCTGTTTGGGGTTCATCAGGCGATCGCTTGCGCTGAAGCGGGGATCACGCTGATCTCGCCGTTCGTCGGTCGGATTTTGGATTGGTACAAAAAAGATACCGGACGCGACAGCTATCCTGCTGCTGAAGATCCGGGCGTAGTCTCTGTGACGCAGATCTACAACTACTACAAGAAGTTTGGCTACAAAACGGAAGTGATGGGAGCCAGTTTCCGCAACATTGGTGAGATCACTGAGCTAGCTGGAAGTGACCTGCTGACCATTTCTCCCTCGCTGCTGAAAGATCTGCAATCCACTGAGGCAGATCTGCCGCGCAAGCTTGATCCCAGCAAAGCTGCCACAATGGAAATCGAGAAAATTTCGATCGACAAAGCCACCTTCGAGCAAATGCACGCTGCCGATCGAATGGCATCGGAAAAGCTGGCGGAAGGCATCTCTGGCTTCACCAAAGCGCTAGAAAACCTGGAAAGCCTGTTGGCCGATCGCCTCTCGAAGATGAGCGGTGCAGATGATCTGAGCCATGCTGCTGTAGATATGTTTCAGATTTACGACCTAGATGGCGATGGCTTTATCACCCGTGAAGAGTGGCTAGGCACAGATGCCGTATTCGATGCGCTAGACAGCAATCAAGACGGCAAGATCTCCCCCGAAGAGATGGGTGCAGGACTGGGCGCAGTTTTGCAACTGGCAAAAGCAGCCTAGCCACCGTCAAACCCCCCTAGGGGCGCGGCATTCGGCAAAAAATTCCTGCACCACAGGCAACCGATCGCCCGAATGCCACGCCCTCAACCTTGAGGTTCTACCCCTTCAGCCAACCCACAAGCATGAGCTTAACGATTCACTTTTTAAGACACGGCGAAACGGCTGCAAGTCGAGAGGGCGGCTATTGCGGCGAGTTAGACATCGCACTAACGCCGATCGGTCTGGAAATGGCAGAAGCATTCGCCAAAGCTTACAAAACCTTTCCCTGGACTGCCATCTATTGCAGCCCCAAGCAGCGTACCGTCAACACGGCGAAACCTTTGTGTGAGGCGATCGGCATGGAAATGCAGTTGCGCGACGGGCTGAAGGAAATCGCCTATGGCAAGTGGGAGGGCATGACTCCTGATGAAGTGAGCCGCGACTATCACGACGACTTCATACGCTACCTTGCCGATCCGGGCTGGAACGCGCCTACGGGCGGCGAACGTGCGGTTGATATTGCCCGTCGCAGTACGGCAGTGATTGAAGAGATTGAGCAGACGCACTCATCTGGCAATATCCTCGTGGTGTCGCATAAGGCAACGATTCGGATTATGCTCTGTGAGCTGCTAGGGATCGATGTGGGACGGTATCGCGATCGCCTTGCAGTTCCGGTTGCCTCGATTTGCGTCGTGGAATTTGGCGACCATGGTCCGCTGTTGCATACGCTAGGCGATCGATCGCACTTCCCGGAGCATCTGCGAGGGCTACCCGGCTCATAAGCGCCCGGTGCGTTTGTCGATCATGTCTGCCAGCAGGGCGAACATGGCGATCTGGGTGGAAGCAATCAATAAGATCAACGTGCGCTCGGTTAAATCTTCTCGCACAAATAAGTCTTGGAAAAAGGTGAATAGGAAGCCTGCGAAGAAAACCGCTGCCAGCGGCATGAAGACTCGCAGCGGCGCAAAATAAACTCCGGTTCTCAGGATGAGCTGTACAAATCGCAGCGTATCGCGAATCGGTTTGATTTTGCTTTTGCCAAATCGATGATGGTAGGCGATCGGCTCATAGTGAACGAGATAGTTATTCATCAGCATCGCGACGGTGATGCTAGTAGTAAAACTAAAGGTGTTGGGCAGGATATTCAGAAACCGCTCGGCGATATTTTTGCGAAATACGCGCAAGCCGCTGTTTAGATCAGGAATTCTCGTCTCTGTCAGCCATTGAGCAAAACGGACTAAGAACCATTTAGGAATTCGTCGAATCTTTGAGTAGTGAACGTTTTCACCAATTCTTGCGCCTACCACCATATCTGCTTGGAGCGCCAAAGTTACGAGTTCCGGAATCCGCTCGTTTGGGTAAGTGCCATCGGCATCGGTAATCACAATCAGCGGGTGTTTTGCATGGCGAATGCCTGTTTTTAGCGCTGCCCCATAGCCCAAATTGCGTCGATGCTCAATCAAGCGAATGCCGCGATGAGTCCGCAGAATCTTACCTGTTTGATCGGTTGAGCCATCGTTGACCACAATAATTTCGTACTCGCACTGCGCTGTATTCAGAATGCCTTGCAAATCTTCCAGCACAGGCAAAATGCCCATCTGTTCGTTGTAAGCCGGAATGATCAGCGAGAAGGGAGGACAGATCATATCTGTTTGGCTTAGCTCCATTTTATCCAGCTCAATTCGATCGCCCGCCTCAACAATGACTCCTGTTTCAGACAGGGTTTCTCTAATTTCTTTGTCTGACATGCCCTATCTCTGCTTCTTCTATACCCGATCGAGTATAGGAGAAGCGGGGCTTTCGTAGGAGGATGTGCAGCAGCATAATTTGAACTTTTGTGACGGTTTAGTTGCCCCCCTGTTAGATCAGGCGATCGCTGAATGGTAAGCTAACGAATGCGCTCAGGCTTATCAGATTAATGATCGATCGCCCGAAAGCCGCGCACTTAAGAAAAACAGTAGAAAAGTAGCTTAATTTTACGGCGGAGTTGAAATGATCGGATCACAGCAGATGCCTTTATTGCTCAGAGCAGCGCATGGTGAAGCGCTCGATCGCCCTCCCGTCTGGATGATGCGGCAGGCAGGACGCTACATGAAAGCCTACCGGGATCTGCGCGAGAAATATCCGTCTTTCCGTGAGCGATCGGAAATTCCTGAAGTGGCGATCGAAGTTTCGCTTCAGCCCTGGCGAGCCTTCCAGCCGGACGGTGTGATTCTGTTCTCCGATATTGTCACCCCGCTGCCTGGTATGGGGATTGACATGGACATTGCCGAGGGCAAAGGTCCCATCATCTTTTCGCCCATTCGCACCCAGGCGCAAGTCGATGCAATGCGTCCTTTGGAGCCAGCCGAGTCGCTGCCCTTTATCCAGACGATTCTGCAATCCTTGCGTCAGTCTCAGTCTTCGCCAAACAACGTTGCATCCCAGTGGTCAGAGATAGTTCTAGATTACACAGGTAGCTCAGACTTTCCAGCCTTCGAGTCTTACCGGGCTGACCTTCTGTCACCTCGCGAACCAGAGATATTTTGATGCGCTATCTGC
>JBBSFA010000068.1:0-8760 GCA_038239185.1 Elainellales cyanobacterium
GGATTCCGTCGAAGAAAGCGAACTTTCAAACCCATGTCCGTGCAGGGTATTCCAAAACACCTGATTGAAAATGCCCTGATCAAACGAAACGTAGGTCGGGTAGAAGTTGAAATATCGCTGCAAAACCAGCACCGTGCAGACGACCCAAAACGTTGCCGCGATCGCCACAGTCGATCGGAACTGCCCTTGCTCATTGACTTTCCAGCCCATTAGAAAAACCCAGTAGAGTGCCGTAGGATGCGTTAGGCGCTAGCCGTAACGCATCAATCTGGGAACGATGCGTTACGCTGCGCTAACTCATACTACGCAAATTGCAGGCTTTTAAATCCACACTTCGTTAGGGATCTGAAGCAAGCAGATCAGCAACTTCGCCATGCATCATGGCGATCGCAGGGTCACGCTGAATGGCGCGAAAATAATGCTGCTCTGCCAGGGTTCCATTCTCTGAAGGTTGAAGCAACGTCTGGGCTTTCTCTAGCAGATCGGTGACTTGGCTCAAGACGACAGGTTCTTTAGCGTGCAGCAGTTCATCGATTTGCACAATGAATTGAGAGATCGGTCGCAGCCAGTTAAACCACTCATGATTAATCACTAGCTGAAGAAACTCGCCGCTAGTTTGAATCCGCCCGTAGGATTGCTCATAAGTTGCACGCTCTGAGTCCAGCAACGCTTTATGCAACTTCAACAGCTTAGGGCGTAGCTCACGCAATCGCTGGAATGGGGCATCGAGAGAAGGATCAGAAACCATCAGAATTCAAGTCACAGTAGTCATTCCTTCAATCTTGACATAGATTAAAGGACTACATAGATTGCAGAACTCTACTCGCAGTCCTGATCGGCTGCTTTTCGCAGCGTCCCCAGCAGCGTTGAGACAATCACACAACGCTTGAAGCGATCGCTCTCCATGGCTTTGAGCGTGAGTTTGCCTAGTTGCCCGTTGACCTCTCCTTGCTTGCTGAACTGCAAGCGATAGACCGTATTTTGCAGCGCTAGTGTCGTCAGGGCAGGATCAATCTGCACCCCAGACAAAAGCGTTTGCCAAGTCACCGCAGCGGTCAGATCTGCTGACTGCGTTGCCCACTGGACAGTACTAGCGGGGTTCTGAAACGAAACCTGCCAAATCTGATGCGACTGAACGGCTGCCGCCTGAGTTTGCCGAATCGATTGAAAGGCTTCATCCTGCGCCATTGTCAGCATTTGATTGAGATGAAAGGCTTTCCAGCCCGGTGCCATGATTGCCATCAGAATGCCAACAATCAGCATGACCGTGATCATCTCAGCGATCGTCATGCCTGCTTCTCTATATTTTTTTTGATAGAGTAGCCGCATTAGCTTCGCCCTATCTGTTTGTCTTTTTCTCATCCAGAACTCCGGCTTATCCATCAAAATTCTCTTTTATGATTCCCATATGAAGAGGCTGAACGTTAATGGTGGGATGCAGAATTTTGCATTATGGAGTATGCTAAATTACTGAAGAATACTGAAGCTTGTTTTTGCCCGAATTCAAAGGCGAATTCAAAGGACAGCGCTTCAAACTCTGTGGGCGGATGTGGCGGAATTGGTATACGCGCACGTTTGAGGGGCGTGTGGCTTTGCCTTGCGAGTTCGAGTCTCGCCATCCGCATAGGCTACAAAAAGGATCGCATTGCTAAGCAATGTCGATCCTTTTTGCTGTTGGCAGCTTTCCGATAGAAACTGATGTGCCACTCGTTCAACCGCACCCTTGTCTTTCTCTCTCGAAACTTGTCTTTCTCTCTCGAAAAAGGGTTTCAGTAGTTGTCCGGGTTCCTCTCTTGAGCCGAGGATTAGGGAAAAGGCTTTGATTGCAAGCGATCGAGCGAAGTTGCACCTTGCGGCTCCAGAATAATTTGCGCTTTATCACAATTTGCCATTGACTGGCATAGAGACAGTGGATCTACGGAACCCGAACCATTTGTCAACTTCTAACTTAAGTAAAGCTCTATCTTGGTGTAGACAATAAATCGACTCAATCAATGTAAGGTCGATCACAAGCTAGTGGTCTGTTTTTCAACTTTTGAGGAGGAAAAATCGGCTGAACTTCATTAAAGAGGGTGAAGGACAATAGATAGTGTTACTGTAAAGCACTTTTACAAGCAGTATCCCTATGCTACTGTTGATGTACTTTGGCTAGAAGTTTATGATCTTAGCGGAAGTCCTAGGTAGAACTGTGTAGTCCATAGGGTTACCGGCTTGGACGTTCGCTCAAGGTTAGATGAGAACTTTGCAAACTTTTAATATCAGTGGGGCATTTCGTCACAGGCTCGATAAGCAATTGGGTTGAACCTTGAGTTCAGCGCTGGTGGCTGTTTTCGGGTAGTTTTTCAGTTCCTTTTGAGATGGGCTTATGAGCTTTGCAAATCATATTGTTTCCTCCGCTGTCTTAGCAGGCGCAATTTTCGCAGCGGCGACCTTCCCGTTAGCAGTCTCTAGCGCTAAACCGCTGACTGTCCAGCTAGACGGGGATACAGTGTTTGCCGGATCGCTAAAAGAGGCTGCACCCCCTTATTTAGCGATCGCCGCCGCACTAGGCGTGGGTGCAGGTGTAACCAACCTGGCAGTGATGGGCTGGCGGCAGTCTTCTCGGAGGCTAGCCCTAGCTGAAGATCAGCTTTCAACGCTTTCCCAAAGAGTTGAAGCCCAAGCAACGCAGCTAGAGCAAATTCAGATCTCTCCCTCCAAGCTAGAAGATTTGGGCTTAAGAGAGTTTTTGCAGGGGAATGGCTCGATCACTTCGGCTCGATCGCTAGCAGGTCGCTCGACAGAACGGCACCTAGCCTCATCGCGTGCGGTGAATGGCTCAGAGTCATCTGCTGCGTCCCTGGAAACCAGCGAACCCCGCGCTTAAGCCCTGACATTAAGTCCTGCCTCCCAAATCCTGTCTAGGTGCATCTTCAGCGGAGGAAGGCTTCTGGTGCGATCGGCATCGAGGTTTGTTTCCAAGGTTCCCCTTCCTGCTCGGTTGCAGGCATTGCCTTGATGGCTCGACCTGTCGATTTAGGCTGCGCTGGCACTGTTGGGGGGATGGTCTTTCCGGTTGGAAGGGCGATCGCCACAGTCTGACTAGCCCGAAGGTAAGGTTCACCCTCTGGGGTGTACTGTACCAGACTGGCGCGAGGACTGTTTCCTAACTTTTCTAGTTCTGGCTTGAGTTCAGCAGGTTGGTGGGCAGGTTCAAGCATTGCCAAAAAGGTAACCTCTGGCTGAGGCTGAAAGCGAACGCCTAATTTGGATTGGTTTGACTGCCAAACCTCTTGAAATGCTCCATCGGGAGCGACTTGCCAGAGATTCAGTTCGGTTTGCCATTTTCCTTGCCGAACTTCAGCAATTTGGCGATCGAGCATGGCGAAGTTTGGCAGGACTTGGGCAGGGGTTTGGCTATCCGGCTGCACTCCCGCTTGCGATAGAGCGCGTAAGGCTGTCACGGTGATGCGCGTTTTGTTCGGCAAGCTGGTTTCGCCCGCAATGGCGTAAAGTCCGGGGCGATCGGTGGTTTCCACTTGGCGAATCCGAAACTCAAGCGGGGTCGCGGTGGAAGGGTTGAATGCGTTCAGCCAGGGGGTGCAGCCTGTGAGCAACAGTCCCGGCAGCAGCAGTCCCGGCAGCAGTCCCAGCAGCAGGGCGGACAACCGCTTTGGCAGGAGTGCAGAAAATGAGCTAGAGAGCAGGTTGAGCCGGATGGCAGCAGATTGAAGTCCTGGTTTCATAGCGAGTGATCCACAAGGGGCATCCACAAAAGGGCTGGGCGATCGCATTTTATTCGATCGGCGCGTTGATCAGAAATCTACCAGACGTTTCCGCTTTGAGATAGTAAGTAGATATAAGAAAATCAGTAAAAAAACGGTTGTTGCTTTCTGTAATTATGAGGAGAGGCTGCATTTTTGCCTAATTAACCGTGAGGTCTTCTAGGTTTCTGCGGATGCCTCTGAATCAGTCTGTAAGCGTCAGTAGTTCAATCAATTCAGGGTGTTTGGGACAAAGTTGTTCAACTTGGAGATTTGCCTGTTTTTTTGGTAGCGAGAGTTATACTTAGTCCCAAGTTTACTTCTAAGTTAATTTATGTTGCCAAATTCAAATTAAGTGTTTGCTTTGCCTGCGTAATCTGCTGAATCACCCATGAGACATCGTTTTTTTGCAGCCGCCTATCGAGGCTCGGCTGTTCCCCAGATTTCAATTTGGCTAGGGCTAAGCCTTGGACTGCTGCCCAGTGGAATAGCAGCGGCAAGTGAAGCCCCTTTGCCTGCAACTGCTGCCCCTGCTTTGAGTGCAGTTCCCGCAGATCAAGCCCCAGACGCAAATCTAGATGCAAGCACCAGCGATATTTCCGCAGATGCCATCTTGGAGGGCTTTACAGCTACCGAGTCGGTAGGGGCTGAAGCTACCTTGTCGCCAGATGCCCAGTCTGCAACTGAGCAAGCTACGACTGAGCAATCTGCCACTGAGCAATCTACCAGTGAACAGCCTTGCGTAACTGGCTGCAATCGAGGTACGCCGTTTGTCTTCCAGGCTCCGGTCGAGGCGATCGCCCCAACTGCGCCGATCGCAGCATCTACGCTAAACAGAAGAACAATCCGAGCTACGGCGAGAGCGACGACCAGAGCATCTGCCCCGACTCCAGCCGCTCCGCCGACTAGCTCTACGCCGATCGAGCCAACCGCAGCGATCGCGCCCGATGCGCCGACACCTGCGCCAACCAGCCCAGCCGCACGGACAGCCGAAACCAGAGCGGCGGCGAGAGCAACGACCGCTAATCGGGCAGCAACTCGTGCGACAGTCAGGGCGGCCACCGCCGAGCGCGACCCGATGTTTGGCATGCAGTCGATTTCTAATCCACCTGTGGCGGTTCCGGTAGTTGTCAGCGATTCAGACTACCAAACTCCCTTTCCGGTAGAGTCTACTCCAGCGGGTTCTTCTCCTGCTGACGCAGCGCCACCGACTAATGCCGCCCCGATCGATTCGGCATCTCCTGCTCCAGCAACTCCCACGGCAGCAACTTCACGGCATCGCAGACCGCTAACGCCGCCTTCGCTACAAATTCATGGGGTGTATGTCTATCAGGGCGGCGAGTCTTCAGCACGGGCGCGGTTTACAGGTCTTTATCCAATCACACCCAACTTGCAGGCAGGAGGGTCAGTCGATCTGACCACAGGTAGCGGCGGTCTTTTCAATGAAGAAAACAGCAGCGGGGTCAGCATCAACGAGCTGTATTTGACCGGATCGTTGCCCAGTATGCCTAACTTACGCTTGGTGGTTGGGCAGATAGACTTAACCTCCTACTTCGATCGCAACAGCTTTGCCAAAGACGGTGAAACTCAGTTCTTCAACCCGATTTTTCAGACGAATCCGGCGTTGACGGCAGTTGGGATCGGCTCTCGTGCAGGGGCTTTGGTGAACTGGAGCATTACAGACGATCTGGATGTGCGGGCGGCAGCTTTTTCCTCCGATCGCAGCATTAGCGACTTTTCCATAGACGGCTTTGCAGGCGAAATTGCTTTGCGCCCAGCCGATAACTTTGTCGTACGGGGTACCTATGCCACAGGGCGAGACAATGGCGCGAACACCGGGTTCCGGGAAATTTACAGCATCCAAAACGGCAGAGGCTTACGGGCGAACGATCGCGAGGAAGCCTACGGGGTGAATGCCGAACTGTTTATTCCCGAAATCAGGATGGGCATTTTTGGACGCTATGGACACTACCGCAATTTAGCGATCGATCTGGGTGGCGATACCTTTGTGTTTGGGGTCAGCTTCCTAGATTTGGCAATGCCGAACGATCGTTTAGGGATTGCTTATGGTCGCGGTCTGTCCAACGATCGGCTGCGGCAAGATTTGGGCGATAGCTTGTCTGACGTGGGCGAAATCTTCTATGACTTTGAAGTCGTACCGCATCTGCGGCTGGGCTTCACGCTGCAAGCGCTCAATAATTTTTCAGAAACGATCGCTGGGGTGCGTATCCGAACTGTTTTTAACTTGACACCGAGGAGGTCGCATTGAGTCGAAACCGATTTACCGCAAACGCTCGGCGTGCCTATCGGCTTGGACTGAGTGCCTTACTGTTGAGCGCCATCCAGCTTTTGCCGCTGTCTGTCCTGACCCAACGCGCACTGGCACAACGCGCCCCCTCGCCTGCGCCGCCCACGCCAACGATTCCATCTGTGGTGCGGGAAGGCTTCTCGCTGCTAGATCAGAACCTGGTCAATCAGTCCATTCCGCTGTTTCAATCGGCAGTGCGGCAATATCCGCAGTCGGTTGAGGCGCGGCTGGGGTTGGCAATCGCCTACCGTCGGGCGGGACAAAATGACAAGGCGCTGCAAGCCTATCAGACCGTGCTGACGCTCGATCCCAACAATCGGCTGGCATTGCTCAGCCTGGGGATTTTGGGCAGCTATAACCAGCGGTGGCAAAACCAGGGGATTCAAGCCCTGGATACCCTGCTGACGCTCACCCCCGCAGACACCGAAGCGAGAGCACAGCGGGCTTTGCTCTATGGCTATCAGGGGCGGTTTGACGAAGCGATCGCAGATTACGAACTGGTGCTGCAACAGGGCAATCCGCCGCCAGATGTGCTGCTGGGCGCGGCGCAAGTCTACTCCTACGGAGGCGACTATTTAACTAGCCTGGATTTGTTTAACCGCTATCGGCAGACGGGCGGGGCGATCGATGGAGATGCTGCCACCGCTTATGCTCACGCGCTGCGCGAAACGGGCGATCCGCAGCGGGCGGTACAGGTTTTGGAACCGCAGCTAGCTCGACTGACGGAACTAACTGGCGTTGCGATCCGGATGAGAGCAGAATTGGCATTGGGCTACGGCGCACTGAGTCGGTTTAACCAGGCTGAGAAGACGCTTTCGCCGCTGCGACCGCGATTGGATTCGCGGATGATTCTGGCGCGATCGCTAATTGGGTTGGGCGGTTACAGCGGCAATTCTGCCTACATTAGCGAAGGGGTCACCCTGTTCAAAAAGGTGCTGACTCAGACTCCTAATTCGCTGAAAGAGTTTGTCACGGTCAGTGTGGGACAGGAAATTGCCGACAGACTGAGTGCTTATCCCGGCACGAAATCCTATGCGCTGGAGATTTATCGGCAGCTCTTGGCGCAGCAGCCGAACGATCGCGGTTTGCAAATTCAGGAAGCCATCCTGGATCGGGAAGTCGGTTCGCTCTCAACGGCAGATCTGCAACAGCGGCTGCAAACTGCCCTTCAGCCCTTGCCGGATGACCCGGCTCAGCAAAAGCTGTTGGCGCAGACTTTGACTCGCCTGGATTCACCCGATCCAGACCTGCTGCCGCTCTACCAGTCGCTCTTGCCGACTAACGTGCCGCTGCTGTACTTCCGCATTGCCCAAATGCAAGTGGCGCAGGGCGATCTAATTGCCGCTCGGCAAACGCTGGCGACTTACGCAGCCACCGACGAGGGCAAGCAGTCCCCCGAAACGAGCGAGCTGCTTTTGGCAGAAATCGATCGACGGGCAGGCGATCTAGATGCTAGCGCTCGGCGCTATGAGGCGATTTTGGCGCGATCGACTGCGGAACCCAGTGCGGTTGATCCAGGCATCAGCAATAGCGCGCTGCAAGGGCTAGCTGGAATTCGGCAGAGCCAGGGACGATTACCCGAAGCCGTGGCAATTTACGATCGCCTGATTCAGCTCAATCCCCAAGATGATGCCAAGCCGCTAGGACGAGCCAGTCTTGCCTACCAAGCCAAGATGATTTCGCAGGCGGAAGCGGAAGCGGTGCTGAACAATTGGGTTGCCGCACATGATCTGACGAGTATTCCCCCAGAGCTAGTCAGTCTTGCAGCCGCTTTGCCGCCAGATCCCAGTCGCACGGATCTGTACACGGCACTACTGAAGGAATATCCGACCAATCTGCCGCTGCAACTGCGCTATGTGGAGCTGCTAGGCAGCCGCAGTCCAGCCGAAGCTGAAGCCTATCTGCGGAATTTAATCGCGACCAATCCTGCCAATGTGGACGCTTATTTTGTCCAGGCAAATGTGGCTTTAAAGCAGGGCAATTTGGGCTTAGCCAGCAAGGCGTATCAGTCTATTCTGGCGCAGCAGCCGAATAACACCGATGCACTGTCAGCTTTGGGCGGAATTCGCTTCCGACAGCACCGCTATACTGCGGCGACTCAGCTCTATAGCAATGTGTTGTCGTTACAGCCCGACAATCCGATCGCCCAAGCTGCTTTAATCGATTTGACGGTGGTGCAAGGCAGACGATTGGAGGCATTGCGACGGCTAGAAGAACTGCAACTTCAGCAGCCTGAAAATGCTGAACTCCAGCGCCAGCAGCAGTTAGTCGAAGAAGGTTTCCTTCAGCAACGAGGCTTCCAGTTGCCGTGGGAGCGGTATTGAGGTTGGAGTGCGATCGAGCCGGGAAGCTGCATTGAGCCTCGCAGCTTCCCGGTTGAATGAGTTTGAGTGATTTGGACTCTTTGATTACTTGTGCATTAAACCTTGTGCATTTAGGATATACACCCTGCTATGTTTCGTTTTCTGCTCCGTTTCATGCGTAATTCAAGTTGGTTGACCCACAGCTTCCGCCAACTGCGTCGCCTGACCCCTCGGCAGGCAAGGCGCTTCTCTGCTCTCTGTGGGGTGCTCTGCTTGCTCGGCGTGGGCTTGGCTGTTTTTCCGTACCCCGTCAATGCCCAGAGCGATCGAGTCCTTTTAGCTCAAGCCGAATCGCCAGCCTCGCCTAGTGCATCGCCGAGCACAGCACCGCCCGCTGTCGCATTAC